>JAJPZU010000238.1 GCA_021204165.1 Prevotellaceae bacterium | reverse complement strand
CACCTCCCCTAACTTAGGGGAGGAGCCTATATACCATAGATTGAAAAGACTATGATGCGGATGTATAGCACTGACACCCAATACGGAAACTTGGCTCCTCCCCTAAGTTAGGGGAGGTGGCGCGTAGCGACGGAGGAGTCTGTCGAATACACCCACAAAGCATCCAACACAACACATGAGGAGTCTGCTGAACACACTCTCCTAAATATATACGAGGAAATTGTTGCATTATCTACTTGAATTTAGCAATTTATAATCATCTTAAAACAGCTTCTTAACGAACTATTGAATTGCATAATTTTGCATAAAACCGGATTCTTCTCAAGATAATTGAATACCTTTGCACATTATTAGAAATAGACTGAAAAAAATATTTATATCTTTACGGTTAGACTAAACCGTTGAAAATCTAAAATAATAATATGACAACAGAAAAATGAAAAAGAGTTCGGTAATATTGTTTTTATTCCTTTTTTGCTCATTGTTTGTATATGCGCAAAAACCGTTCAAGGGACAGTTTATAAACGAGGAACTGAAAATCCGTATGAAACTCAATCTGTATAACGATTCCATACCGGTTCCGGGACTTGAACTTGACAGTTGCTTCGGATTTTTCCAAGGAAGTATCAATGGTACATGGGCTATTCTGAAAGTAATCAAGATAGAGGATAACCGCGCAGAGGTGCGCGCTGTGAGTGACAGGGGAAGCGATGCCCAGACTCTTGAACTGACATTGACGGATAAAGGGCTTGGTGTCAGGCAGCTGGGTGACACCAACATGAAAGGTGTTGCAGGCAGGAAATATGTGAAGCTTCCCAAAGTGTTTTATTTTAAGAATGACAGATGAAAGAAGAGATATTAGAGTCGTTGAATCCTAATCAGCGTGAAGCTGTTGAATATTGTGACGGTCCTTCGCTGATTATTGCCGGAGCCGGTTCCGGAAAGACGAGGGTGCTCACGCATAAAATCGCCTATTTGTTGGAGAATGGTTACGAACCGTGGTCTGTGCTTGCCCTGACGTTCACCAATAAGGCCGCCAACGAAATGAAGATGCGTATCTCCAATATTGTGGGATACGAGAAGGCGCGTTATCTTTGGATGGGTACGTTCCATTCTGTTTTTCTGCGCATATTGCGTGCGGAGTACGAACAGATTGGCTTTTCTTCTAATTTTACTATTTATGATACGGCGGACAGCCGTGGTCTTATCAAGGATATAGTGAAGGAGATGGGGCTTGATGAGAAGATTTATAAGCCTGCATCTGTGCTGTCGCAGATTTCCAATGCGAAAAACCAGCTTGTGGGTGCGGAAGAGTATGCCGCCAATCCGGCGAATTATCAGAATGACGTGAGAAACAAAATTCCGGCACTGCGTGATATATATATAAGGTATAGTAACCGTTGCAGGCAGTCGGACGCAATGGACTTTGATGACATACTTATGTACACTTACCGCCTGTTGGATCTCAATCCTGAGATATGCCGTAAATATGCTGAACGTTTCCGGTATGTGCTTGTGGATGAGTATCAGGACACGAACTTCGCACAGCACCGCATCGTGTGGCTGCTTACGAAAGAAACGCAGAAAGTGTGTGTGGTGGGCGATGATGCGCAGAGTATATATTCGTTTCGCGGTGCGAATATTGATAATATCCTTACTTTCAAAGACATCTATTCAAACAGCAGGATGTTCAAACTTGAGCAGAACTATCGTTCTACTCAGACCATTGTGGCTGCTGCAAACAGTTTGATAAGCAAGAACCGCGGTCAGATACACAAGAATGTCTTCTCCGAAAAGGAACCCGGTGAGCGGATTAGTGTGACAGAGGCTTATTCGGACGTGGAGGAAGGGCAGATTGTGGTGCGAAAGATAAAGCAGTTGCAGAGCAGGGAAAAGTGCGAGTATTCGGACTTTGCCATACTTTATCGTACTAATGCTCAGAGCCGTATATTCGAGGAGGCGTTGCGCAAGAACGGTCTCCCTTACAGGATATATGGCGGATTGTCGTTCTATCAGCGTAAGGAAATCAAGGATATTATAGCCTATTTCCGTCTGGCGGTGAATCCTAACGATGAGGAGGCTTTCAAGCGCGTAATTAATTATCCGGCGCGCGGAATAGGCAATACCACTCTTTCTAAAATTGTGTCTGCCGCCACGGTGCAGAATACAAGTCTTTGGGAAGTGGTAAACAATCCTCTTGCGTATGGATTGAATCTCTCAAAGGCTGTTTCTACGCGCATTGGCGAGTTCCGCGACCTCATTGCTTCATTTATAGACATGGCGAATACTCAAACGGCCGGTGAAGCGGGGAAGGCAATAGTCAAACAAAGCGGCATTATTGCCGACATCTATCAGGACCGTTCTCCCGAGAACCTCAGCAGACAGGAGAATGTGGAGGAACTTATGAACGGACTGGAGGATTTCTGCACATCGCGGATGGAGGAAGGCAATCAGAATGTCTCTATCAGTGACTACCTGTCGGAGGTGTCGCTTCTTTCCGATGTGGATACGGACAAGGGAGAAGATGAGCACAAGGTGACTCTTATGACCATACATTCGGCAAAGGGTCTTGAATTTTCCACTGTCTTTGTGGTCGGTCTCGAAGAGAATCTTTTTCCGAGTGCAATGGCGGGTTCTTCACAACGGGAAATGGAGGAGGAGAGGAGGCTGTTCTATGTCGCCCTTACTCGTGCGGAGCGTCACTGCTTTCTTACATACGCGAAGAGCCGTTTCCGCTATGGCAGAATGGAATTTGGTACACCGAGTCGCTTTATCAGCGACATAGACCCGCAATATCTTGACCGGGGATTTTCTGCATCGCGTTCTGCTGCAAGGAAAAGTACGGACGAGGTTGAACTTCCGTGGAAACGTCGCCGCAGTCTTTTCTCTGAGGAGAAAGATACATTTGTGAAGGATTCGTATAGTGTGAATGAATATGAGAAGAGTCATGATGTTCCATTCGCGGAGGAATACCCTCCTGTGGAGGAAAAGAAAGTGCAGTCTGAATTTGTGCCGCCTTCACCGTCAATACGTCGTCTTTCTCCGGTTTCTTCTGCCGTGCGTAAGCCTGTGCCTCTTTCCGGGTCGGCTGCTTCTTCTTCCGGATTCTCTGAAATCGGGGTGGGGCGGTGCATAGAACATGAACGTTTTGGCATCGGAACCGTTGAGAAGCTGGAAGGAACGGGTGAGAACTGCAAAGCCACCGTGCGTTTCCGGAATGCCGGTGTGAAGCAGCTCCTGTTGAAGTTCGCGCGTTTCAAGGTTATTGACTGATTGTGTTGTAAAGAATATTTGATGAATGTAACACCGTTGGAGAATTGACATGCTTCTGTGGCAGATGCTTGTGTGCGGCATGTCTGTTCCGACGGAATGAATAAAAAAGAATCGTGTAATGAAATCGCTTTTAGAAAAGAATATTGCTCTTATTCCTTCGCCATGCTACGTGATGGAAGAGTCGCTTCTGCGCCGTAATCTTGATGTCATAAAAAAAGTGGCGGACAGTGCCGGAGTTGAAATCATACTTGCTTTCAAGGCTTTCGCCTTATGGAAGTCTTTCCACATTTTCAGGGAATATATAAGTCATACCACTGCCAGCTCTGTCTATGAGGCGCGTCTTGCGTATGAAGAGTTTGGCAGTCTTGCACATACTTATTCTCCGGCATATACGGAGGCTGACTTCCGGAAAATAATGGAATGCAGCAGTCACATTACTTTTAACTCCATGAGCCAGTATGAACGTTTCTACCCTTGTGTGTCGGCATCCAATGCAAGTATGGCTAGAACGTAACATCCTCAT
>JAJPZU010000252.1 GCA_021204165.1 Prevotellaceae bacterium | reverse complement strand
CCTCCCCTAAGTTAGGGGAGGTGGCGCGGTAGCGACGGAGGAGTCTGTGAGTACAACCGCTAATACACGTCCTGTTGGATTTTATCTCCAAATACCCCATTGCAAGCATTCCAAGTATGGTATATAGTCTCCTCCCCTAAGTCAGGAGCAATTGGGGGAGCTTGCGACGGAGGAGTCTGTCGAAGACATCCCACCAAATCTACATGAGAAGCCAGCTGAATACATCTAATTAAAGCAAAAGGAGTCTGTCAAATAGACCTATATAGAAATTCAAATACACTTGAACAGAACAATTCAGTCAAGAAATATTTGTGACTTTTTACCCCAAGAAAACTACATGCAAAACTTACCCGAAGACAAAAACCTTATCGTACTTATAGGTCCGACCGGTGTCGGCAAGACAGAACTGAGCCTTTCTTTAGCCAAACAGATAGACTCCCCTATCCTATCAGCAGACTCCAGACAGATATACAACACCATACGGATTGGCACGGCCGCGCCTTCGGCTGAAGAATTATCAGCGGTGAAACACTATTTCATCGGCACACTCAATTTAGAAGAATATTACAGTGCGGCACAATATGAGACAGACGTCATGAATCTTCTTTCGGAACTGTTCAGGACTCACGACACTGTATTGCTGACAGGAGGAAGCATGATGTACATAGATGCCATAACAAAAGGTATTGACGACATTCCTACAGTAGATGAACATACCAGAACGTTGATAAAGCAACGGTTTGAAGCAGAAGGACTTGAAAGACTGACCGAAGAACTTCGCCTTTTAGACCCGGAATATTATCGGATTGTGGATTTGAAGAATCACAAGCGTGTAGTCCATGCACTTGAAATATGCTATATGACAGGAAAGACATACACTTCTTTCCGAAAGAACATACACAAGGAAAGACCTTTCCGGATTCTCAAAATAGGACTCCAACGCGAAAGAGAGAATCTGTTTGCAAGGATTAACGCACGTGTTGACACGATGATGGCGGAAGGACTTCTCGAGGAAGCCAAGTCGGTATATCCCATGCGACACCTCAATTCGCTCAACACGGTAGGATACAAAGAGCTGTTCAGATATATTGAAGGAGAATGGAGTCTGGAGACAGCAGCGGAACGTATAAAGAAAAACACAAGGGTTTATGCCAAGAAGCAGATGACATGGTTCAAGCGCGACCATGAAATAATATGGCTGGATGCAGACCAGATAAGCAAGGACGAAATGACGAAAGTCATCATGGAAAACCTGAACTCACATTAAAGATTTCGGTTTCCCCCAAAGGCTTAGAAACGGTTCAAAAATCCTCCCCAAAGTAGTGAAAGAAGTGTACTACATCTATTTTGAAATAAAATCAAAAAGCTTCTTAACTTGCACTTGAAAAATTTAGCGTCCAAAAATCCGGACAATCCCTATGCCAATATGCAGAAAAAGAGTTATATTTGTCCAGTAAACTTGTTGATTGCAAAATCATAATACTAAATATAATAAATTTTAATTCATGAACATCAAACAATTTTTCACTTGCGGTCTGTTGGCAGCTTCACTTGCAGCCAATGCACAGACTCCTATGTGGCTCGACCCGAGGAAAAACGCAGACAACAGACTTGAAAACGTGGCGAACTACTTCGCTTACGAAACAGAGCAAGCAGCTGTCAAAGGAGATAAAGCCGATTCAAAACGCTTTATGTCCATTGACGGAGAATGGAAATTCTACTGGGTAGAAAATGCGAATGAACGTCCGGAGGGCTTTTATGCTGTAGGCTATGACGACTCAAAATGGGGGAAAATGCCTGTACCCGGAATGTGGGAACTCAACGGATATGGAGATGCCATATATGTCAACAACATGTATGCGTGGAGACACGACTGGGAAACCAACCCTCCTATCGTAAAAGACAAGAACAATTATGTGGGTTCTTACAGAAAAACATTCCGTCTGCCTGCAAACTGGAAAGGCGAGAAGATTTATATGCACATCGGCTCTGCTACAAGCAACCTCACCGTATATGTCAACGGGAAATATGTAGGCTACAGTGAGGACAGCAAGGTGGCAGCAGAATTTGACATCACAAACTATGTGAAACCGGGAGAAGACAACCTCATTGCCTTGCAAATCATGCGTTGGTGTGACGGAAGTTACCTTGAAGATCAGGACTTCTGGCGTCTTTGCGGTATTGCACGTGAATCATATCTGTACGCACGTCCTCAGAGTCATGTTCGCGACCTATTCATCACTCCTGACCTTGTGAACAACTATAATGACGGTAAGCTTAACGTCAAGATTGATGCGGACGCAGCAGACGGAAAGACTGTCGTGATGACCTTGAAAGACAAGAGCGGGAAAGTGGCGGCAGAACAGACTGCCACAATCGCAGGCGGAAAGGCTTCGGCTGAAATGAATGTGAAGAATCCTATGAAATGGAGCGCAGAAACTCCGAACCTCTACAAGTTATATACTACTTTGAAGGACGGAAGCAAAGTCATTGAAGTGATTCCTCAGAACGTAGGTTTCCGTAAGGTAGAAATAAAGAACCACCAACTTCTTGTAAACGGAAAGCCGGTGCTCATCAAGGGTGTTGACCGTCATGAGCTTGATTCGGACGGAGGTTATGTGGTTAGTGTAGAGCGTATGATTCAGGACATTAAGATTATGAAGCAGCTGAATGTCAATGCAGACCGTACTTGCCACTACCCTAACGACCCACGCTGGTATGATCTCTGCGACGAATATGGTATCTACATCACAGCAGAAGCCAACATTGAAAGCCACGGAATGGGCTACGGAGATAAAACGCTTGCCAAGAACGAGGCTTTTCATGATGCACACATCGAGCGCAACAAGAATAATGTACTCGTATTGAAGAACCACCCTTCTATCATTGTATGGAGTCTGGGAAATGAATCCGGATATGGCAAGAACTTTGAAGACGCATACGACTGGATTAAGTCATACGATGCTACTCGTCCGGTACAGTATGAGCAGGCCGGTCAGGACGGAAAGACAGACATCTTCTGCCCTATGTACTACGGTTACGAGGGCTGCGAGAAATACAGCCAGAACAACAATCCTCGTCCGCTCATTCAGTGTGAGTATGCTCATGCAATGGGTAACTCTATGGGAGGTTTCAAGGAATATTGGGACATGATTCGCAAATATCCGAAATATCAGGGCGGATATATATGGGATTATATCGATCAGGGACTCCGTTCAAAGAGCAAGGTGACGGGCAAGGAAATATACGCGTATGGTGGTGACTTCGGTCGTTTCCCTGCTTCTGACAACAACTTCAACTGTAACGGTGTTATCAGTCCGGACCGCAAATTCAATCCACATGCTTATGAAGTAGAATACTACTATCAGAACATCTGGACAACACTTAAAGATGCAAAATCAGGAACAATTGAAATATTCAACGAGAACTTCTTTGCTCCTATACACAATGTCACTCTCCATTATACAATAGAAGCTGAGGGTGAGAAGATTGAAGAAGGAAATGTGGCAGTAAGCAAGCTCAACATTGCTCCTCAATCACGCAAACAGACAAAGATTGCAGCAATTGCAAAGGCTCTGAAGAACAAGAATTTGAAGGGTAAAGAGGTTGTCTGCAACATCCAATATCTGGTTGACGAGAAGGAAGGTCTGCTTGACAAGGGCGAGAGTGTAGCCCATGAGCAGTTTGTACTTACTCCGTATGCTTATCCGGTTATTGAGAACATCGTGAAAGCCGAGGGTGCAAAAGTTGAGAAAGATGCACGTATAGCATATACAGTACTCAGCACAAACGGTATGAAGGTGACATTCGACAACAACAACGGATTTATCTCATACATCGACGTAGATGGCAAACAGATGATGCAAGACGGCTATCAGCTTGTTCCTGAGTTCTGGCGTCCGGCTACAGACAACGACCACGGAGCACAGATGCAGAAGAAGCTCAGTGCATGGCAGAACCCTCATCTTCACAGGACTTCTTTCAATGTGGAAGAGAAAGGAAACAATCAGGTTGTCACTGCTGAATATGAGA
The DNA here is from genome assembly GCA_021204165.1 of Prevotellaceae bacterium. Classification (GTDB taxonomy): domain Bacteria; phylum Bacteroidota; class Bacteroidia; order Bacteroidales; family Bacteroidaceae; genus RGIG8745. Next base: position 19,441 of record JAJPZU010000252.1, on the reverse strand, counting down.
TTAAGGCTACCAACTCTAAGCTCCGCCTTACTTACACCATGACACCGGAAGGTAAACTCGTAGTGGAACAGGCATTGACTGTTGACCCTAATGCAGAACACAAACCGCAACTCCTGCGCTATGGTATGGAAATGGAAATGCCACAGGAATATAACGAGATTGAATTCTATGGAAAAGGTCCTCACGAGAATTATATCGACCGTGCCAACTCACAAACTATCGGTGTTTATAAGCAGAGTGTAGCAGACCAGTACTATCCGTATATCCGTCCGCAGGAATCAGGCAACAAGACACAGGTACGCTACTGGAAGGTGCTTAATGCCGCAGGTAAAGGACTGTTGTTTGAAAGTAACGAACCGATGGAATGTAAGTCACTCAACTACTTGAACGATGATCTTGCAGTAGGCAAGGACAAAGCACAGCATCACTCCGGCGACCTCACTCCTCGTCAGTTCACCGCCGTACATATCGGTCAGCGTGAAATGGGTGTCGGATGTGTAAACAGCTGGGGTGCATGGCCTCGTAGCGAATATCAGATGCCTTACAAGGACTATAAATTCACATTTATAATCAGTCCCGTGAAATAATCATCTGATTATCACAGAACAGCACCGTGAACAACGGAGTCAACAGAAATCCGCGGACGTGTCTTTTTATAAGAAGCACACAAGTCCGCGGATTTTTCTGTTTCGCTCCCGACTTCATATAATTATAAGCCTATCACCTACAAAAGGACGAATTAATCATGTCTAACATACTTCAACGTAAAAGAACCGAGGAAATAGATTTTCTGAAATGTTTTCTTATCATATCTGTCATTGTTCTGCACATTGTCTATATCACAAACACCTACCCCATTGTACATAAGCTTATATTAATATATACAATGCCCGTCTTTACATTCATATCAGGCTATCTGGTTAATGTAAACAAAAAACTCACGGCTTTTGTACAGCCCATCACGAAACTGCTTATTCTATACCTCATTGCAGAGGGAGGGTATATTGTAATGGCACATCATCTACCCACAAGGGAATATATAGACGTATTATCACCAGAAGTATTCCTACAACATTTATTGCTACATCCCATCGGCCTGTATTGGTATCTGCATACATTAATTATCTGCAACTGCACATATTATATAACGAACAAAATTATAGAGAAGTGTATTCCTTCCCCAAACGGGCAAAAAGGAAATATTCTCAATCTAATCATTGCATTAGGCACTCTTTTCACCATAATGTCCGTAGGATTCGACGTAATATCCGCTGTATATGCAGCCTACTATGTGGCAGGTGTTGCAATAAAAAGGAGCGGAACAGACATCACAAAGATATTCCACCCGACATGGCTTATCCTCATACCGATTTTCTTGTCATTCTATTTCCATGAACAAATAGAATGTCTCAATATGTATGGAATCATATTCAACGGAAGTATCATCTGTTTGCTTTTCCTAATATGCCGACATACATCAACATGCATTAAAGAATATGTTTTATTCATTGGAAAACATACATTACCTATATACATATTCTCACTGATATTCACATTCTGCGCAAACAGATTCTCCTATCTGTTCAGTTTTGACTAAACAGGCATACTGCTAACAGCTGTAACCATATCGACAGCCATCGCCGGAGGAATCCTCTTATACAAAGTAACTCAAAAGATAAAGTTCATAAGGAATTTATTTTGAAGCCACAAAACAATCTTTACCCTCCCAAAACATTCAAAACCAAACTCTTTTAGAAACAGAAATACAAAAATTCAGATTCTTATTGGGTTAAACGAAGTAAAAATTATAACTTTGCGTGTTAGTAAACACTACAGAAAAACTTTAATTGGAAAACAATGGCTAATAGTAGAGAAAAACTCTTCGAGGAGTTTCAGTCGCCTACAACACAGGAATGGCTTGACAAGATTCAGGTTGACCTGAAAGGTGCAGACTTCGAGAAGAAGCTGGTGTGGAGAACCGGCGAAGGCTTCAATGTACAGCCTTTTTACCGTAAAGAAGATTTGGAAGGACTCAAGGCAGTGGATTCTATGCCGGGAGAATTTCCATTTGTCCGTGGAAACAAAAAAGACAACAACCTTTGGTATGTTCGTCAAAACATTAGTATAGATGATGCCAAGTCTGCCAACGAAAAAGCACTTGACATATTGAACAAAGGTGTCGACTCACTTGGATTCTCAATTCCTTCAAGCATGGTCAATGAGGAGACTGTGGAGACTCTTCTCAAAGACATCTGTCCGGAATGTGTGGAACTCAACTTCAAGACATGCCAGTACCATTGTGTGGAACTGGCAAATATTCTTGTAAAATATTTCAAGAATAAGGGTGTAAAGCTTGAAGAACTTGAAGGAAGCATAAATTTCGATCCAATAGAGAAGATTCTTGTAAAAGGAAAGAACACTTCCGGTATCATTACAAAAAGCAAAGAACTTGTAGAAGCACTTGCAGAGCTTCCTAAATACCGCTGTATCAACGTAAACAGTGTATCTCTTAACAATGCAGGAGCATATATTTATCAAGAGCTCGGATATGCACTTGCATGGGGTAACGAATACATACAGCAGTTGACAGATGCCGGAATGGAGGCTACCGATGTGGCAAGAAGAATAAAATTCAACATGGGAGTAAGCGAGAATTATTTCCTTGAAATCGCCAAGTTCCGCGCAGCACGTATGCTTTGGGCACAGATTGTAAAGCAATATGAACCAAAATGCGATTGTGCGTGTCGTATGCATGTATGTGCCATCACCACAGAATACAACCAGACAATGTACGACAGCTATGTAAACCTGCTCCGTTCACAGACAGAAGCAATGTCTGCGGCAATAGCCAATGTCGATTCCATCATTGTCACTCCTTTTGACAAACCTTACAAGACTCCGGACGAGTTCTCAGAGCGTCTGGCACGCAACCAGCAGCTTCTTTTGAAAGAAGAAGCACACTTTGACAAGATTGTAGATGTGGCAGGAGGTTCATATTATATAGAACACCTCACTGACGCCATCGCTAAAGAAGCATGGAAACTGTTCCTCGATGTAGAGAACAACGGAGGATTCCTTGCTCTTGCACTCGAAGGAAAGATTCAGGAAGCTGTCAACGCATCTAATAAGACACGTCATGGCAACGCTGCAAAACGTAAGGAGTTTATGCTCGGTACTAACCAGTTCCCTAACTTCACAGAAAAGTCGGAGGGCAAAACTCCTGTATGCGGATGCAAATGCGGATGCGGACATCACGAAGAAGAAGCAAGCATTACAACTCTTGACAAGAGCCGTCTGGCAAGTGAATTTGAGACACTTCGTCTTGCGACAGAAAATTCAGGCAAACAGCCTGTAGCATTTATGCTCACTATCGGTAATCTTGCCATGAGACAGGCTCGTGCGCAATTCTCATGCAACTTCCTTGCATGTGCAGGCTACAAAGTGATTGACAATCTCGGATTCCCGACAGTAGAAGAAGGTGTTGAAGCTGCAATTAAAGCAAATGCAGACATCGTCGTTATCTGTTCAAGTGATGACGAATATGCAGAATATGCCATCCCTGCATTTAAGGCGCTTGACGGTCGTGCAATGCTCGTTGTGGCAGGTGCTCCTGCATGCAGCGAAGAATTGAAGGCTGCCGGCATAGAGAATTTTATCCATGTACGTGTAAACCAGCTTGAAACACTGAAAGTTTATAACAACAAATTGGGTATAGATTAATTTGTTTTTTAGAGTACAAAACCAAAGAACACTCATCTACAATGGGTAAAAAGAGGTTTGTGTTCCCAATAGAAAAAGACAATGAGAAAGAATTTTAATGATATAGATATATATGCCGGCATACAGACCAAGAATGGTCAGGAATGGCAAAAAGAAAACGGCATATCTGCCAACTGGAGAACTCCGGAACAGATAGATATACAGCCTGTTTATACAAAAGAAGACCTTGAAGGTATGGAACACCTTGACTACACAGCAGGTATTCCGCCTTATTTGCGCGGTCCGTACTCAATGATGTATCCGTTCCGCCCTTGGACAATCCGTCAGTATGCAGGTTTCTCTACAGCAGAAGAATCGAATGCCTTCTATCGTCGTAACCTTGCAAGCGGTCAGAAAGGTCTTTCCGTAGCATTTGACCTCCCGACTCACCGAGGATATGACCCGGACAATGAACGAGTAGTAGGCGATGTAGGAAAAGCAGGTGTATCAATATGTTCACTTGAAAACATGAAAGTGTTATTTGCAGGCATTCCACTCAACAAGATGTCTGTATCTATGACAATGAACGGTGCCGTACTCCCGGTACTTGCTTTCTACATCAACGCAGGACTTGAACAAGGCGCAAAGCTTGAAGAAATGACAGGAACCATACAGAATGACATTCTGAAAGAGTTCATGGTGCGCAACACCTACATTTATCCACCTGCATTCTCTATGAAAATCATCGCAGATATATTCGAGTACACTTCACAGAAGATGCCGAAGTTCAACTCAATATCTATCTCCGGTTATCACATGCAGGAAGCCGGTGCTACAGCAGACATTGAGCTTGCATATACCCTTGCTGACGGTATGGACTATCTCCGTGCAGGTGTAAATGCGGGTATTGACATTGATGCTTTCGCACCGCGTCTGTCATTCTTCTGGGCTATCGGTATGAACCACTTCATGGAGATTGCCAAGATGCGTGCAGGACGTTGCTCTGGGCTAAGATTGTGAAAAGCTTTGGTGCAAAGAATCCTAAATCAATGGCACTCCGTACACACTCACAGACTTCAGGATGGTCACTTACAGAGCAAGACCCATTCAATAATGTGGGTCGTACATGTATTGAGGCCATGGCAGCCGTACTCGGACATACACAGTCACTTCATACGAATGCCCTCGACGAAGCAATTGCACTGCCAACGGACTTCTCAGCACGTATTGCACGTAATACTCAGATCTACATACAGAACGAAACTAAAGTATGTAAGCAGATAGACCCTTGGGCCGGTTCATACTATGTAGAGACTCTTACAAATGAGATTGTTCACAAAGCATGGGAGCATATTCAGGAGATAGAGAAACTTGGAGGTATGGCAAAAGCGATTGAAACAGGTCTGCCAAAAATGCGTATCGAAGAAGCTGCTGCACGTACTCAAGCACGTATCGACTCCGGTGCTCAGACAATTGTCGGCATCAACAAATACCGTCTGGAGCATGAAGACCCTATCGATATTCTTGAAGTAGATAATACAGCTGTACGTAAACAGCAGGAAGCTTCACTTGCAGAGCTTCGTGCCAACCGTGACGAAGCTGCTTGCAAAGCCGCTCTCGCAGAAATCACAAAATGTGTACAAGAATTCAAAGATGGCAAGAAGTCTGAAAACAACCTCCTTGACCTTGCTGTAAAAGCAGCAGGATTGCGCTGTTCACTCGGAGAAATATCAGACGCTTGCGAAGCTGTCGTAGGTCGTTATAAAGCAATAATCAGAACTATCAGTAACGTGTATTCATCAGAAAGCAAGAGCGACAAGGACTTTGAAGTTGCTTGTCAGTTGACAGAACAGTTTGCACAAAAGAATGGTCGTCGTCCACGCATCATGATTGCAAAAATGGGACAGGACGGTCACGACCGTGGTGCAAAAGTATGTGCTACAGGATATGCAGACTGCGGTTTTGACGTAGATATGGGACCTTTGTTCCAGACTCCGGCAGAATCAGCACGTCAGGCTGTTGAAAACGATGTAAATGTACTTGGTGTAAGTTCACTTGCAGCAGGACACAAGACACTCGTTCCACAAGTTATAGAGGAATTGAAAAAACTCGGACGAGAGGACATTCTTGTCATTGCAGGTGGTGTCATTCCGGCACAAGACTATGACTTCCTGTATCAGGCAGGAGTTGCAGCCATCTTCGGTCCCGGCACCTCTGTAGCAAAAGCAGCTTGCGAAATAATGAAAATTCTGAATGAAGACTAATTAATCTTCTAACTTTCAGCAAGGTTATAAGGTTTTGAGATAAATCACTTATTTACATGAGCTTTATCTTTCAACCTTATAACCTTTCTTTTTATCAACCTACCTGCCTTATCTCAAACGTTCAAAAACCAATCAAAACAAACATTTTCCCTCCACTCACACTTTGGGTCTGTCCCCTATCCCTACTCCTTAAATCTAAAAACTGCATAACAGTTTTGCTTTTATAATAAAAAACAGTATTTTTGCGTGACTATTAAAAGAACCTCAAATAAATGGCACAAAATAGCAAAAAAACTAATACAACAGCAAAACCATCCTTTGTAAGCTCTCCACCACAGTCTAAGAATAAGAAAAAGACAACAGGGAGCCAATTTGTACTCAAATCTTCACAAACAAGTTTATTTTCATATTTGTTTGCTTTGCTTTTCGGCATATACGCATTCATCATGCTTGTATCCCAAAACAGTGACTATCTGTATATGGTGCAGGAAAAGTCTCTATTTGTAAATACTGTATTCTTTTTTAAAGAAAGCATGGGGGTTCCGGCGGGACTTTTACATTGGGCGGGATGCTACTTAACACAATTTTTTTATTACCCATGGTTAGGTGCTTCCCTACTTATTATAATATGGTTAGCTACCTATTTCCTTTTTCTACAGGCATTCAAAATACGCAAGGAATGGAGTATCATTGGGATAATTCTACTGGTAGCACTGCTTTGTTCCGAAATCAATTTAGGTTATTGGCTTTATTACATAAAAGTACAGGGGTATTGGTTTGCGGAAAGTATAGGCTTTTTTATTACAATTCTTTCCGTATTTATATCGAGCCGCCTCAACAGACAATATCGTCCGATATGGACTATCGTATGGACTGTTGTCGGCTACCCGCTTTTCGGATGGTACGCTTTATTAGGAACCATATATTCTGTAATTAATGGGGCCTTTGATAAAGGGGCAAAAGAAACCAACGGTAAACAAACACTATTGACAAACAATAAATTCAATGCGGCAGTAGCACTGCTTGCCATAGTCGGAACACCTATTATATGGTATCAGTTCTATACAGAAATGCGTATAGAAGATTCATGGACAGTAGGCTTTCCTCTACTCCAATCTGATGCTTTCATTTCATGGCAACTCTCATTGCCTTTTATCATAATGGCAGTTATTCCTCTGTTCGCAGGTTTATTCAAAAAGAAGACAGAAGAACCACAACAAACAAATATAACGGGCAAACGAGCATACAGTGTAATAGTATCCACCTGTATAATAATAACATGTAGTGTTGCCGCTGTGAATGCCGCAAACTTTGACAACTACAACTATCATGCAGAAATACGTATATATCGTGCTGCTGATGAAGGAGATTGGCAGAAAGTACTTGAAGAAGTAGCCAACTTGCCGGGAAAAGCGACACGTCAAATTGTAATGTTCAAAAACATTGCTCTTATGAATACCGGCGAACTGGGCAACAAGATGTATCATTATGACAACAGCGGTGAACCTCCATACGTATATGATTCGCTTCAAGTACACATGGTACAAACTGCCGCTCCAATGATATATTACCAGTATGGAAAAGCAAACTTTGCATACCGATGGTGTATAGAGAATTGTGTGGAGTTCGGGTTCAAAGTCAGCGATTTGAAGATACTTATACGCTGTGCAATCCTTAACGGAGAATATCAACTTGCCAACAAATACATCAACATTCTGAAATCTACCACATTTCATGGCAAATGGGCTGAAGCATTTCTGCCTATGATAAAAGACCCGAATAAAATAGCCCAACTCAAAGAGTTTGAATATATTCTCCCTTTACGCGGATACAAAGATATACTTGACGGAGATAACGGACTATGCGAAATGTATCTTCTCAATTACTTTAGCAACTCCAGCAATGTCAATCCTAAATTTCAGGAAGTAACACTGAATTACGCTATGGTAAACAAGAATATACAACTGTTTTGGCCGCGTTTCTTCCAATATGCCACCTTACATAAAGACAACGATATGCCTATCCACTATCAAGAAGCTGCCTTTTTGTACGGAACATTAGAGAAGGAAGTAAACATACAAAGCATGCCATTTGACAAAGAAAGAATCATCAATCGTTATGCGGCTTTCCAACAAATGTCACAAGCACTACTCAAACAAGGGATGACCTCCCAACAAGTCGGTGAAGCAATGAAAGATATGTACGGAGACACCTTCTGGTGGTTCTATTTCTTCTGTAGAGACATAAGGTCATACTAAATAAACATTGAAGACAGAATAAAAGCAAGAAATAAATGATGAAAACAAAGAATATTATAACAATCATTGCTATAAGTTTTATTTTTATATTATCGGGATGCACATCGCACCCATCTGCTCCGGAAACTTTCCGTAAGGAAAACAGGATGCCTATGATATATCCTGATTACAAAGGAGTAACAATACCATACAACATCGCTCCATTAAACTTTGCCGTGAAAGAGAACTCGGACTGCTGCATCGCACGCATTACATACGGCAACAAACAACAGACCTACGGCAAAGGTTACAAGATTTTGTTTCCCGAAGAAGAATGGCAGGAAATACTTGCTTCTGCAAAAGGAAAAGACATTAAAGTGGAAATTTTTGCAGAAAAAGAAGGTCAATGGGAAGCATACAACCCTTTCTGCATACATGTTGCAGAAGAAGAAATCGACCCCTATATATCTTATCGTGTAATTCCTCCATCATACGTAGCATACGAGAAACTGAGCATCAATCAGAGAAACATCACGAATTTTGAGGAAAAGGAGATATACAACAACATGATGGTGTCCAATGAAAAAGACGGACAATGTATCAACTGTCATTCATACCAGAACTATAAAACGGACAACATGCAATTTCACATGCGCCAAAGCTATGGCGGTACAATGATTGTAAACAACGGAAAACTGAAGAAGGTTGACATGAAGAGCGATTCGACTCTCAGTGCCGGTGTATATCCTGCATGGCATCCTACAGAAAAGTTGATAGCCTACTCCACCAATCTCACCGGACAGTCATTCCATACCAAAGATATTGCAAAGATTGAGGTGCAAGACACAAGAAGCGACCTTATACTCTATGATGTCGAGAAAAACAAAGTAAGCACAATCTGTGCAGATGAAAACGAATTTGAAGTGTTTCCCACATGGTCACCCGACGGGAAAACACTATATTATTCATCCGCTCACTTTGAATATAAAGATACAATTGCAGAAGAAACAGAACTGATACAGAGATACAAGGATGTGAAATATGACATTTACCGCCGTAGCTTTGATGCCAAAACCAAATCTTTCGGCAAGCGCGAACTGGTATTTTCAGCATCTTCACTGAATAAAAGTGCCACACTTCCACGCATCAGCCCCGACGGTCGCTACCTTTTGTTCGCAATGGGCAACCACGGATGTTTCCATATCTGGCACCCGGAAGCAGACATATATATCACAGACTTAAAGACCATGAAAACACGAAAGCTTGAAAATGCCAACAGCAACAAAGCGGAAAGTTACCATTCATGGTCAAGCAACGGACATTGGATTATTATCAGCAGCAGAAGAGATGACGGAAATTTCACTCGTCCATTTATTGCCTACTTTGACAAAAACGGACACGCACACAAGGCTTTTGAAGTGCCACAGAAAGACCCGGATTTCTATACTTATTACCTTTACAGCTACAACATACCGGAATTCATGGTAGAGCCTGTAAAGATCACTCCGCAAGAGTTTGCAAGTATGGCAAAATCAAACGCTGTGAAAGCCACATATAAAGGGAAATAGAAACTTCTACAGTTTATATGCACCCGTCTTTTTTGTAACAAAAACTAATAACATTCAAACAGAATATCATGAAAAGATTTATCTTATCTGCTGTTGTCGGTCTGACAACAGTTGCTGCATTCTCTCAAGGAACTGCAGAAGACTATAAACGCGCTTTTGCCATTCGCGGAAAGTACAGCAACAAAATGATTCATGGCAGTGTGGATGCACATGCCATCGCCGGAACACAAAAGTTCTGGTATTCCGACAGAGATACGGAAGGTACTGTATATACTGTTGTTGATGCTAAAAACAACACAAAGGAACAGCTCTTCGATACTGGAACATTGGCTGACGCACTAAAATCACAAACAGGCAAAAACATCAACAAACATTATCTCGGTCTGGGAAGAATGTATGTTGACAAGGACAACAAACTGTATTTCAATTATAATAGACACAACTGGGTATATGACATCACTCAAAACAATCTCCAAAAGGGTGACACGATAATAGACCCTCCTTATCATCATTGGATAGAAGTCCCGGAAGAAAAAGACGGCATCATCGCTTCGCCGGACAACAAACAGGAAGTGTTCTTCAAAAACAATAATCTCTATCTGCGCAATACAGCAACCAAAGCAGAATCTCCACTTACCAACGACGGAGTAGAAACCAACTACTATTCATCTTACGGCAGCTGGTCAGCAGACGGCAAATACTTTGCCACAGTCAAGATAAAACCTGCTCCTAAGCGTTACGTATATATGGTAGAGTCTTCGCCGTCAGATCAATTGCAGCCGAAACTCCACAAACAAGAATATCCCAAACCGGGTGATTCGCTGAACTACCGTGTGCCGGTTATCATTGAAACCTCTACAGGTAAAGTTATCGAACCAAGTACAGAACTTTTCGCAAGCCAATACTATGTTACAGCTCCACGCTGGGATAAAAACAACAAGACTGCTACATTTGAGTTCAATGAGCGAGGACACAAACACTATCGTGTGCTGGAGTTATCGGCAGAGACAGGAAAAGTACGTACCATTATTGAAGAGAAGAGCGACAAATACGTCAACTATTCACGTCAGTTCCGCCACGATTTTGCAGACGGAAAACGCATACTCTGGACGAGTGAGCGCGACAACTACTGCCATCTCTATCTGTACAACCGCGAAACAGGAAAGGTCATTAACCAAGTAACCAAAGGCGAATTTTATGTACGCGGAATCCAAAAGGTTGACGAAAAGAACGGAATCGTGTATTTCTCAGCTAACGGCATGAACAAGAACGAAGACCCTTACCTCATACACTACTACAAGATTGGTCTCAATGGCAAGGGGCTGAAATGTCTCACTCCTGAAGAAGGTAACCATAAAGTCGTATATACAGACGACATGGCATACCTGATAGATACTTATTCCACAGTGCTGAAAGCTCCTGTAACAGTTCTTCGCTCTGCGAAAGACGGAAAGATTATCCGTACTCTCGAAACAGCAGATATTTCTCGCCTTGAAGCAGAAGGATGGAAAGCTCCGGAAGTATTCGTAGCCAAAGGACGTGACGGAAAAACCGACATGTGGGGACTGATACAGCGTCCGTCTAATTTCGATCCGAACAAAAAATATCCTGTCATCGAATACATTTACTCAGGTCCCGGCGACCAATACGTACCAAAATCATTCACTCCGTGGCTGTGGAATCTTGCCGATCTTGCCGAACTCGGCTTCATCGTAGTCCAGCTTGATGCCATGACGACCTCTTTCCGTTCAAAATCATTCGAAGAAGTATGCTACAAGAATCTCAAAGACGCAGGTTTCCCAGACCGCATTGCATGGATAAAAGCAGCAGCAGAAAAGTATCCTTATATGGACATTGAACGAATGGGTATATACGGCTGCTCTGCCGGAGGTCAGGAAGCTCTCGGCGCACTCCTTTTCCATGGCGATTTCTATAAAGCCGGCTATGCAGCATGTGGATGCCATGACAACCGTATGGACAAGATATGGTGGAACGAACAGTGGATGGGCTACCCTATCGACGAATCATACTCAGCATCTTCCAACGTAGATAATGCCAAGAATCTCCAAGGAAAACTGATGATTGTGGTGGGCGAACTCGACGACAACGTAGATCCTGCATCCACAATGCAGGTAGTCAATGCACTGATTAAGGCAGGCAAAGACTTCGAACTTGTAGTTGTTCCGGGAGCACACCACACTATGGGTGAGAGTTTCGGCGAACACAAGCGTTACGATTTCTTTGTGAAGAACCTGCTGAACGTCAATCCTCCGGCATGGAACGAAGTAAAATGATAAGAAACAGGAAAAACAAGTCATCAAAAAAATCGTTTGACTAATAAAAGATTAAAACATATCATCAAAAAAGACCGACATTGCAATGTCGGTCTTTTTTGATGACTGTTATCTTATCCCGAACTCACGTATATAATGAGAAGATGCAAAAAATACAACAGCCACTGCAAACAGCACACCGTATAAAGATGATACTTGTTCAAGATTCAAACTTCACCGCATCTAATGCCACATCCAATGCTTTCTGTTTTTAAGTTCACGCTCTTCTTTCTCTGAAGCACAAAGCATTTTGTTTTTGGGCCACGACTAACATCAATACCGTTGCCGACAATGTATATCGCGTCAATAAGAAGATAAGTATGTATCTTTTGAAAATACCATTGAATAATCATCTTCCATCAGAAGTCCTTTGCTTTTGAGTTCCTCTGTGTGATGGCGAAAGTTCCGTTTGTTATTTACACATCTTATAAGTTTCTCCACCACTTTTTTTCCGAAGTCAAACGGCTCTAAAGATAATGCCATGTTTACAGCATTGCTATTCTTGCTGTGCGCATTTACTGCTTCTTCAAGTTCCTTACAAAAAACATCGCGTTTGCTCACTTCGTACATCATAATGACATAGTGAGCCAATGCGTCGCTGGTAATGAACACAATAGAATCTTTGTCAACTTCAAACCGACCACACCTGAAGCCTCCCTGTTTAAGAGGTTCATTGTAATTGATAAGATAAGGTGGCAGGTTGAAGTCAACCAACTTGCCAAACGAGTGTTGCAGTTCTTTTGTTCTCTTGTTATAATGGAACACCACGCTATCGCCATAAGTCATCCATTGACATAGGTCTGGCTTGCCATGCCATAGAGCCGCCAATATTGCAAACGAACCTTCGTCATAGAACTTCTCCAGCAACAACCCGCCTACCGACTTTGCTTCTTGCTCGTATTTGTAGTAGAACTCCTCCCATATTCCGTCAACCCATGCGTCAAGTTCTTCAAAAGTGGTTATCGGCATTGCCGGAAGATTACCAACGAGATATTGCGCCCATTTGTCCGCATACACTCCGCCACCACCGGCTCCGTCAGATACAACAAGAAACTCTGCATTTCCATCCACAGCATCCTCATTCGTGTAGTTGCCGTCAGGGTATTTCGGGATTGAGACTTTTTTAATCATAATGTTCCTATTTGTTTTGAACAATGTTCGTCGGAGTACCTATATCCATCAGTTGAATCAACGTGGACATATCCGCATTCACCGCCATTGCCACATGGCGGGAATCGCCGTCGGCATCATTCCTGATGCTTGCGATGGGCTGATTGTAACGGACAGGCAACAAACTGGACAAGTCGAACAAGCGACCTGCAAGACGACCTCCGCCAAGTTCATCCTTAGCAATCGGGAACACAATGCTTCCGTCAGAGCCGGAAGTGATATGGATGTTGAACAGCAACACATTGCCGTCGTTGGTGAACATGGATTTCAGTTCGTTGGCTTGCTGCTGCACATAGTCTGCATCTGCCCCGTTATACTCTCCGTCGGTGATGTTGATGATTGTTGGAGGATAACAGTCTTTGTTGTGATACTTCTCCAGCCATTCCGACAAGAGTTCATGCGCCTTGTCAAAAGCCTTGTGCAAATGTGTCCAACTGCCGTCGCAACGTGCCTCCACCCATTGCACCTTTTCCACTTCCTTGACAACCGTTCCTTTGCGGGTACGCTTCTCTTCACGCACAGTGATACGTTTGAAAGGATTATCATTCAATTCTTTGGGAGATACGAAGAATCGACCTTCCAAGTCTCCGTTCCAACCGCTGTATATCTCATGACCATAACCTATCACGGCGATGTCATAGTAATGGCGAATGTCGTCAGCCTTGATGCAGCGCAACACCAGTTCGTTTATCTGCCTGTTCACGATTCTTGCCACCGCCTCTGCCTTTGTCATTTCCTCGCCATTCAGTCGGGTCATACCTCGCATAGATGCCGACTGGTCTATCAAGAAGATAAAAGCGGTAGGAGTGTTGCGTGTAATCTGTGCCGTATATGGTATCTTGCTCTGCAACTGTTGTGGCTGTGACGGGAGCGGAATCCCGAAGTCTCCGATATTCTTTATATACTCCAAGGGGATATGATTCTTCACAAGCACTTCGGCTTGAAAATACTTCTGTTCGTCATCGTCCAAGTCAAAATGCTTGTTTGCTTTTACTGATTTGAAATGGATTTGTTTGAAATCGGAAATGTCCTCACCTACATTGGCACCGTTTTTCGTCGCATTCATGTCGGCGTATTTAGTATGTTGCCATACAATCACCTCCGGGTCAATCTCTAAAACCACAGGATTGGAGATGCGCCCTTCGTTCATGGCAACGTACATCATAGGATGATTGCGGGTGAAACTTACCCTAACAAAGTGTTCAAGGTGGTCTCTTGAATCCAATGAACGCGATTGGGCATTGCCGCCGGGCTTGGCTATCTGTATGCCCTTGCCTTCACAGTCAGCCCACGAATACAGTCCTCCGTTATCAATGATTGACTGTAAGTTGTCACGGTCGGTGAAATGATACAGCTTCGTGATGTTATGCTGTTTGAGTATTTCCAGATACTCATTATAATCTTGTTTCTTTTCCATAACGGCTTTTGTTTATATGTCTTAAAATAATTCCAACTGCATTCCGGTGTGGTGCGATGTCTCCTTATTGCTTCCGTAAGGATACAACCCTTCCACGTATGCCTTTATCAGATAGGCATGAGACAGCGGCTTGCTTCCGTCATCTACATCCTGATTGGTGTTGTAGTCAAGCAGAACGATTGTCTTGGTCTTGCTTGCCTCTCTCAGCCTGTCAATAATGTCTGCCACCTTATGCTCCAACATCCATTTATAGGTAGGTATATATATCAGTTTCCTTGCTGTGATGTAGTCAAGCAGCTCAGTTCCATAAACACCCTTCCTGTGTCCTAACGGCTTGCCGAACCTGCGCACCGTGCGCTTGATATTCTTCATCGTGTCGTTTTTGAGCATTTCGACATCCACATCACACGATTCAAAGACCTTCAGCCCCTGCCATATTGCCTCCACACAAGTGGCCGTCATTCCCGTCGTAAACGGAACGGGAATACCGCCATGAGGATAGAAAGGACTTAGTTTCACCAATCCATCCGCTGCTTGACTTGTTACATCTGCAATGATGGCATCGGGGTATAGCTTTCGGATATTCTCCGGCTTCTTACGTTTGGATTCTATTATTATCATCTTGGTTGTGTGATTAGAATTGTTTCACTACTAATAATTCTTTGTAGTCAGGTAATAATTGTTCAAATTTAGAGCAAGTAACAATAGGTATATTGATGGATTTGAGAGAGGAGCAGAAATAAAAAGCATTATCCCCAATGCGCGTGACAGAATCCGGGATAGTGATGGATTCGAGAGAAGAGCAGTACCTAAAAGCAGAATTTCCAATGCTCGTAACTGAATCTGGAATAGTGATGGATTCGAGAGAAAAGCAGCCATCAAAAGCACCATTCCCAATGCTCGTGACAGAGTTAGGAATTGTGATGGATTTGAGAGAAGACCCCCCAAAAGCACAACTTCCAATGCTCGTGACTGAATCCGGAATAGTGATGGATTTGAGAGAGTAGCAGTGAGTATGAATACACAATCTATTAGTGATAAGATCTTCCCAAAGAAGACCAAAAGCTCCGTCACATATAGACACGGTTCCCTCTTTTACATCATATCGTGTGATATTTTCATTTTTGCATTTCAATAACCGTTTTCCGTCTCTGCTATATACCACTCCAAATTCATCTTCAAAGCCATTAGCAATATCCTCGTCAGAAACTTCTGTAGGCAATATTTCAAGTTTTTTACGCTCCGGCTTGTTTACCTCCAGCAGGCGGAATGACGTCAGGGATAACTTCTGCGAAGAGAGCGCAATCATAAACAGCCCGAAGAGGCGGGAAAGGGCGGCATCGTTGCTGAGCGACAACACCTCACGCAACAACGGACTGGCACCGGGAGTGACATAGTCGCCGTATCCGAGCAGCAGCCTGTCCTGACTGTGGTAATCCGCCCAAAGGGACGGTCTGGCGGCAATGGCTTTCAGCGACAGGGCGATAGCAGCTATGGAGAAATCGTCTATGCGGGCGTCAAACTGCTCCGCCGTGCGCAGGGGATGGCGGAAGTCGGGAGTGCCGAGTTCGGATGCCCTCTGCCCCTGCATGGCAGGGACAAACATGCCGTCATAGTCAACAAGCACAAGCGTTCCGTCGTTGCGCACAAGGATGTTGTCCGGCTTCAAGTCACCATGGGCAAACTCCTGATTCATCAGCCACATACCCATGCGGCTGAACTCGTATGCCAGCATCTGCAATGCGTAATCATCTGAAAGACGCTCCTTTATGTAGCGGTCGAGCGTCACACCCTCCGCCCATTGCATCTTCAGCACGGGAAAAGTCTCCCTATCACTCTGCCGGGTGTCAACAAAAAGTTCATCCTCCAGATACTCCACATTCAGAAGATATTTGCTGCCCACGCATTCAAGCTCCTGCGTGATGAGCCGGTAGTTCTCCTCACGTCCCTCCTGCTCCTTGGTGAAGCACTTGACGGCATAGTTATTCCTTCCGTCCGTCATTTTGAACACCACGGCGAAATTGCCGCTGCTCATAAACGGTCTCCCGTCCCCGCCCAATACAGGACGAAGACTCGTGAGAGTGGCGAAATTGTCCTCGGCATTGAGGATTGCATCTATATATTCTGATATTAGCGGGTAGTTCATACGCAGACAAGTTGTAAGTTTATACTTGCAGATTGTGAACACAAAATTATAAAGCATATTTTAACCACATGCAGGAGAATGAAACAATCTGACAACAAGTGCAAAACTTTAACGTTTAATCACATAAGGGAATCGGATGGGTCCACGAATCCATTCGCCACTTGGCTGGTTACATCTGCTATGATGGCATCAGGATATAGCTTTCGGGTATTCTCCGATTTCTTACGTTTGGATTCTATTATTATCATTTTGGTTGTGTGATTAGAATTGTTTCTCTACTAATAAGTGTTTGTAATCAGGTAATAATCGTTCAAATTTAGATCGAGTGCCAATAGGTATATTGATTGATTCGAGAGAGGAGCAACAAGAAAAAGCATAATCCCCAATGCTTGTGACCGAATCCGGGATAGTGACGGATTCGAGAGAGTCGCAGCCCCAAAAAGCTGAATTCCCAATGCACGTGACTGAATCCGGGATAGTGATGGATTTGAAAGAGCAGCCACAAAAAGCTTTATCCCCAATGCACGTGACTGAGTTCGGGATAATTGATTTTTGACATCCACAAATCAAGGTGTTTGATTTGGTCTCTACAATAATATTGCAGTCACGTGAATCGTAAATGGGATTTAATCTATCAACGACTATTGAATTTAGTTGTGAACAAATATCCATCAGTTCAGAGGAACCGCCAAACGCACCTGTTCCTATATTTTCAACAGAAGCTGGAATATAGATGGATTTGAGAGAGGTGCAGCCATCAAAAGCATTATTCCCAATGTACGTGATTGAATTCGGGAGAGTGAGAGATTCGAGAGAGCTGCAGCACCAAAAAGCAAAATCCTCAATGCGCGTGACAGAGTTAGGGATAGTGATGGATTTGAGAGGGGTCCAATTAAAAGCATTATCCTCAATGCGCATGACAGAATTCGGAATAGTAATGGATTCGAGAGAAGAGCACCCAAAAGCACAACATCCAATGTTCGTGACTGAATCCGGAATAGTGATGGATTTGAGAGATTTGCAGTGAGTATACATACAAAATCTATCATATATAAGATCTTCAAAAAGACAACCAAAAGCCCCATCACATATCGACACGGTTCCCTCTTTTACATCATATCGTGTGATATTTTCATTATAGCATCTCAATAACCGTTTTCCGTCTCTGCTATACACCACTCCAAATTCATCTTCAATGCCATCGGCTATCTCTTCGCGAGAAACTTTCGTAGGCAATATTTCAAGTTTTTTACGTTCCGGCTTGCCCACCTCCAACAGGCGGAATGACGTCAGGGATAATTTCTGCGAAGAGAGAGCAATCATAAACAGTCCGAACAGGCGGGAAAGGGCGGCATCGTTGCTGAGCGACAACACCTCACGCAACAACGGACTGGCACCGGGAGTGACATAGTCGCCGTATCCGAGCAGCAGCCTGTCCTGACTGTGGTAATCCGCCCAAAGGGACGGTCTGGCGGCAATGGCTTTCAGCGACAGGGCGATAGCAGCTATGGAGAAATCGTCTATGCGGGCGTCAAACTGCTCCGCCGTGCGCAGGGGATGGCGGAAGTCGGGAGTGCCGAGTTCGGATGCCCTCTGCCCCTGCATGGCAGGGACAAACATGCCGTCATAGTCAACAAGCACAAGCGTTCCGTCGTTGCGCACAAGGATGTTGTCCGGCTTCAAGTCACCATGGGCAAACTCCTGATTCATCAGCCACATACCCATGCGGCTGAACTCGTATGCCAGCATCTGCAATGCGTAATCATCTGAAAGACGCTCCTTTATGTAGCGGTCGAGCGTCACACCCTCCGCCCATTGCATCTTCAGCACGGGAAAAGTCTCCCTATCACTCTGCCGGGTGTCAACAAAAAGTTCATCCTCCAGATACTCCACATTCAGAAGATATTTGCTGCCCACGCATTCAAGCTCCTGCGTGATGAGCCGGTAGTTCTCCTCACGTCCCTCCTGCTCCTTGGTGAAGCACTTGACGGCATAGTTATTCCTTCCGTCCGTCATTTTGAACACCACGGCGAAATTGCCGCTGCTCATAAACGGTCTCCCGTCCCCGCCCAATACAGGACGAAGACTCGTGAGAGTGGCGAAATTGTCCTCGGCATTGAGGATTGCATCTATATATTCTGATATTAGCGGGTAGTTCATACGCAGACAAGTTGTAAGTTTATACTTGCAGATTGTGAACACAAAATTATAAAGCATATTTTAACCACATGCAGGAGAATGAAACAATCTGACAACAAGTGCAAAACTTTAACGTTTAATCACATAAGGGGATTGGATGGGTTCACGAATCCATTCGCCACTTGGCTGGTTACATCTGCAATGATGGCATCGGGATATTTATTTTCTAAGTTGTTTCTTTTCATTAGTTTAGATGCAATAATAACCATAGTAAGTATCGTTTATCTTAATTCTTATTTTGTGCGTCTGCATCTCCTTGTTCCGCAGCCTTTGCGTACCACTCAGCCGCTTTGATAAAATCTTGTACTACTCCTTGCCCTTTTTCGTAGCATACACCAAGAGCATTTTGTGCTTTTGCATTTCCTTGTTCTGCCGCCTTTGCGTACCACTCAGCCGCTTTGCTATAAT
>JAJPZU010000177.1 GCA_021204165.1 Prevotellaceae bacterium | reverse complement strand
AGTTTACATAATCAGCAGTGCCGTTTTTATAATCGGCAGTGCCGATTAAAGTTTTCAGCACACTGTTTTTCACTCTTCTCTGCACTATTTTTCATTTCTCTCCGCACAGATATTTTTATTTTACCGGCAATTCCAACTTGACGAAAGACGGCTATAATAAATGTTCGTAATTTAGAGGGATGTTCTCGGCAGACTCCTCATGTATATTTAGCAGATGTGTTCACAGACTCCTCCGTCGCTACCGCGCCACCTCCCCTAACTTAGGGGAGGAGCTTATATACCATAGCTTGAAAAGACTATGAAGCGGATGTATAGCATTAACACCCAGTACGGAAACTTGGCTTCTTCCCTAAGTTAGGGGCAATTGGGGAACTTGCGACGGAGGAGTCTGTCAAGTACATCACTTACACATATACTTAAAGCATGAAGAGCCTATTAATAAAATTGCATAACCACAAAAATTATTTTGTGACCTTCAGCATACATCTTTCCATAAATATTTGTACTTTTGCGGTCACATCCCATGCCGAAGCCTTTTTACGAAGGCGGATGGCGGGAGAACATATTATAGGAAGGCGTTTACTCAACGCTTGTTCTTGGCATTCTGAAACCTGAGAAATTTCAAATTCTGTCAAAGAGCATAGCAACAGTAGATGTCCAAGGGGTATGTTTTATATGACAGCCATTATTGTACCTGTATATTAAGTGCATTTATGTACTCATATCAGGTATCTATGGTGTAGTATATACATATCGGCGTGGGCTTCTGCGTTGCTCGTTCTGACAGAATTGGGCAATCTCAGGGCCTCAGAATGCGGGACGGGTGACAGGTACAGACTCCCGCGCTTTTTTATTTATATGGAAATGTTAATAGCAAAAAGAAACAAAAGCGGGTCTTATTGGGGGTCGAAGACCACATAAAAACTTCACTATCATGAAGAATTTATTATTTATTGTGGCAACTGCCGCATTTTCATTGTGCGCTAAAGCGCAAAACACAGATGCGCCTATGGCGACTCTCAAGCATGGAGATCAGACACGTGTGTGGCTCGGAGTAGATGCTTTCATCAACGCTTATAACGCTGCTGCCGACTCAGCAGACATCATCACGCTGTCTTCGGGAAAATTCAACGTTCCAAGTCCAATCAGCAAATCGTTTTCGCTCTATGGAGCAGGATGTGAGGATGACGTTAAGACAGGGACTAAAGCCACGGTGTTGTACAGTTTAAACTTTAAGCCCGAGGACACTACAGATGAAGACGGGAATAAGGTTGTCGCAGGAAGAAGAGTGAACGGAGTGCATATAGAAGGAATACAAACAGACCGTATTATTTTTTCGAAAAACAATGGTGTACCTGTAGAAAACCTGACCATAGCGAAATGTAAAGTTAAAGAGTATGTGGAGTTCTATGTATCCTCTATAAATAATACAGTAAGACAATGTTATGTGCCAAGAATCAATAATAATAGCAGCACTCTCACCCACCAGAATCTATTCATTACTAATAGTTATTTGGGGTATATCTCTTCTGCGAATACTAAGAGCACCATTCATATAGATCACTGTATTGTAAAAAGTTCAATCAATCCTGTTTGTCTTTGCACCAACAGCATCCTCTACGGTAGTCTTTCATCAGGTTCAACCGCTAAAAACAATATATTTGTCGAAAAAGAAGTGGGTTCGGGTGTACAAGAAAATAATAACAACTGGACAAATCTTGCCAATGCCGGCATCTATGCCGCTGAAGGAGAAAACGGAAATTATGCAGAGGACAAGACTTTTGAGCTGAAATATCCTAAGAAATATGTAGGTACTGACAATACAGAAATTGGTCTGCACGGCGGAAACTATCCGTGGAACAAGATACCTTGCACACCTCGAATCATCGAAAGCAACATCGACACAAAGACTTCCGCAGACGGGAAATTGAAAGTAAGCATAAAGGTTGAAGCGCAGACTAAAGATTAAGGAATATGAAGAGACTGAAAAAGGCTGCTTTCTTCGCTGTGACAATATTGTCGGCTTCCGCCTCTGTCCGTGCACAAGATGTGTCGATACGGAATGGAGAATATTGGATAGACCAACAATTTGAACAGCGTAAAAGCGTATCAATAACAAACGGATGGCAGACGGAACTTGATGTGTCCTCGCTTAGCGAAGGAGTACACACGTTTTCGTTCCGTGCGTCGGACAGCAAAGGACGCTGGTGCGCACCTTTGACAAAATACTTCCTGCGTACAATGCCAACACGCGAAGGCAATGCCCCCACCCTGTATGAGTATTGGATTGACGGTGATTTCTCAAACCGTGTACAGAACAAGATGGCGACGGACGGCACTGTTAATCTTGAACTTGGTTTGGCATCATTCTTAGCGGGAATGCACACCTTCAACATAAGGGTTGGCGATGGATATGGGCAATGGAGCGCACCGCAGACAAAGTTTTTTCTTGTAGCAGCTCCAACATATTCCGACAATGTGGTGACTACATACAAATATTGGATTGATGACAATTATGAAAAAGCTGTTACAGGGATAGCGGCTGAAAATGGAGTCATTGACATGGAACTTGACATGAGCGGGCTACGCAAAGGAATACACACACTGGCTTATCAGATTTGCGATGGCAGAGATGCGCTTAGTTCTCCGGTCGTGAAATATTTCGTAATTCCGGAACCCATGCCGGAAAACAATATGATTGCAGCATACGAATATTGGTTTAATGCAGGACCCCGTGTCCGCATGGAAGTTGAGCCGTCCAATCCTCTCATGATAAACGATATTTGGATAGAAATAAAGGATGTTGTACCTAATGATATTCCCGCAGATTATCGTTTCGATGTATCCAAAGAAACTGTTTATTGTGAAGACGATGTGTTCTTCGGCATGTCCGCTTACGACTTAGCAGGAAATTCCTCTATGGCTGTTCTTTCCGACACTTTCAGAATGACCCTGCCTGTAAATCCGAATTTCATTGATTTGACATCAGAAGAATCTATTGCTTTCAATGCACCGGGCGCAGGTTATATCCAAGGCTTCCGCATGAGCTCTGCTGTGGGCGACAGCCTTGTGTGGACATTGAACGAAGCATGTACGGCAGATTTCTACGATTCCAACGGTATGCGCATAAAAGCAGAAGAAAAGACAGACGAAGCAGGAGCATACATCTACTACATGAAAGCAACAACAAATGTAACATATGCCTTGTTGCATCACTCTCCGGCAGTAGCGAAAACAATGGACATAAGCTGCTATGCAGTTTCTGCCAACAGTATTTCGCCACAAGAATGGGGATGCGTTTTCCGTTCGGCAAAGAACCGTCTTACCGTTGATACGGCTCAAAGCGGAAGGCTGTGCATTGTGAATGTTGCAGGAATAGCTGTTGTAGATGAGATTATCTCTGTCGGAACATCCCACTTTGATATTCCTTCCGGAATATACTTATTGCAATGGAATGATACAGCCACGCGCAAAGTACTTGTTCCTTAAAGTTCGCAAAGTTCTTACTTAACTACAAGCATGAGGGTCGTTAATTCAGACAGACCCTCATGCTTTGTTTTTCAAGCCCCCAAACCAAACGCTGAAGGAGTCTTTGAATGCAGTTGTTCCCCCCAAAAGAATCCGTCAAACTTATTACCAGACTTTTAAGAAGATGTTTTAAATTTATTACGATAAATTATTATAGACCGTCTTTCGTAATTTAGAGGGATGTTCTCGGCAGACTCCTCATGTATATTTAGCGGATGTGTTCACAGACTCCTCCGTCGCTACCGCGCCACCTCCCCTAACTTAGGGGAGGAGCCAAGTTACCGTATTGGGTGTTATCGCCATTGGGA
>JAJPZU010000067.1 GCA_021204165.1 Prevotellaceae bacterium | reverse complement strand
TCATAGTCTTTTCAAGCTATGGTATATAGGCTCCTCCCCTAAGTTAGGGGAGGTGGCGCGTAGCGACGGAGGAGTCTGTTGAATACATCCCACGAAATACACATAAGGAGTCTGTTGAAAACACCCCAAAATCACAACACCAATCGTCCAAAAGCGATGCACACCAAGCAAAGCATGTACACGAAGATTATGCAGTGACAATTACATGGTTAGATAATTTGTCATTCCGTCGGGCTTTCGTTATCTTTGCAGTCTGAAACGGAAGTTTCTGCGAACAGAATGACAATAATTACATTACAATGAGTATAGAAGAGAAGATAATCGCTGCCGTCATAGACGGTGTGAAAGCTCTCTACGGAGAGGCAGTGACAGCAGATCAGGTGCAGCTTCAAAAGACAAAGAAAGAATTTGAAGGACATCTGACAGTAGTGGTATTCCCATTCGTGAAGATGGCGCGGAAGAAGCCGGAACAGGTGGGCGAAGAACTCGGAGAATACCTGAAGAAGGAAGCGTCGGACATCGTGGCCGACTTCAACGTGGTGAAGGGCTTCCTCAACATTGTCGTAAGCTCGGCAAGCTGGATAGGACTGCTCAACGAAATCAATGCGGACGAGACCTACGGATTCAAGGCTGCCACGGCAGACTCTCCGCTGGTCATGATTGAGTATTCGTCACCGAACACCAACAAACCGCTTCACCTCGGTCATGTACGCAACAATCTTCTCGGTTCCGCCCTCGCACGAATCGTGGAAGCCAACGGCAACAAGGTGGTGAAGACCAATATCGTGAACGACCGCGGAATACACATCTGCAAGTCTATGCTCGCATGGCTCAAGTGGGGCAACGGCGAGACCCCGGAATCAAGCGGGAAAAAGGGCGACCATCTCATCGGCGACTACTATGTGGCATTCGACAAGCACTATAAAGCAGAATGTGATGAGCTTCAGAAGAAGTACATCGCTGAAGGCATGGGCGAGGAAGAAGCGAAAGAGAAAGCCAAGCAGGAGGCTCCGCTCATAAAGGAGGCGCACGAAATGCTCGTGAAGTGGGAGCAGAACGACCCGGAAGTCCGCGCACTGTGGAGACGCATGAACGAATGGGTTTATGCCGGATTCGACGAGACATACAAGATGATGGGTGTGTCATTCGACAAAATATATTATGAGTCTGACACTTATCTTGAAGGACGCGAGAAGGCGATGGAAGGACTGGAGAAAGGTTTCTTCTATCGCAGAGACGACAATTCGGTATGGGCAAATCTTGAGGCCGAGGGTCTGGACGAGAAGCTTCTTCTCCGCAGCGACGGCACATCGGTTTACATGACACAGGACATCGGTACGGCGAAGCTCCGTTTTCAGGACTTCCCTATCGACAAGATGATATACGTGGTGGGTAACGAGCAGAACTACCATTTTCAGGTGCTCTCCATCCTCCTCGACAAATTAGGCTTCAAGTGGGGCAAAGACCTTGTCCACTTCTCCTACGGCATGGTGGAACTGCCTAACGGAAAGATGAAGAGCCGCGAAGGAACGGTGGTGGATGCCGACGACCTGATGGAAGAAATGATAAACAACGCTTACGAGGTGTCCAAAGACATGGTGAAGAAACTGGACGACGTGAGCGAGGAGGAAGCACGGGAGACAGCCCGCAAAGTGGGTCTCGGCGCGCTCAAATATTTCATTCTGAAGGTGGACGCCCGCAAGAACATGCTGTTCAATCCGGAAGAGAGTATCGACTTCAACGGAAACACGGGACCGTTCATCCAATATACTTATGCACGTATCGCCTCCATCCTCCGCAAGGCTGCCGAGGCCGGCATAAACCTACCGGACACACTCCCTTCGGACATTGCTCTCGACACAAAGGAGACAGAACTGATTCAGAAGCTCAACGGATTCACCGCCGCTGTGCGTCAGGCAGGGCAGGACTACAGCCCTTCAGGCATCGCCAACTACTGCTACGAACTGACCAAAGAGTTCAATCAGTTCTATCACGACTTCAGCATCTTGCGCGAAGAAAATGAGCACAAGAAGCTGTTCCGCCTCGCGCTTTCAAAGAATGTGGCTAAAATCGTAAGACTCGGCATGGGACTCCTCGGAATCGAAATGCCGGAAAGAATGTAATACACGCAATCACGAATGAGCCGACCGCACTGACCGGACAAGGGGTCAATGTGGTGTCGGCTCATTTTTTTACCATCACAGCACGAACAAATGCTTCAAGACGTACCATCCTATCGAAATGATACGGTTCTCCCTCTCCCCTTGGAAGTGGAATCGAATGCCATCGCCGTTGACGCCGCGTGCAGCGGCAATCCCGGACCGATGGAATACAGGGGAGTCTATCTGCGTACAGGACAAGAGATATTCCACTTCGGTCCGGTACAGGGAACGAACAACATCGGCGAATTTCTTGCCATCGTACATGCGCTTGCCCTGCTCAAAAAGAAGGGGCTGTCGATGACGATATACAGCGACAGCATGACAGCGCAGACATGGGTGAAGAAACGCAAATGCAAGACCACGCTTGTGCGCAACGAAAAGACTGAGCCGCTGTATCAGCTTATCGCGCGTGCCGAGGCTTGGCTGAGAAACAACACCTATTCCAACACCATTCTGAAATGGCAAACGGAGAAGTGGGGCGAAGTGCCTGCCGACTTCGGCAGAAAGAAATAGAGGGAAGTTCTTTTGCATTCAAGGCACACACAGACAAACATGTATGCGGCTTCCCCGTCCCCGGACAGTTCCGGCTCTCCATCACAGTAATACCCCAAAACAACAGATGAAAGAATTTTACGCAATAATGGGCAAGTATTTCGCCCGATACAAGAAGTTCATTGCAGGCACATTGCTGGTCAACATCTTGTCGGCAGTGTTCAATGTGGTCTCCTTCAGTGTACTGCTCCCCATACTGGAAATACTGTTCGACACCAAGCACGAAAGGTACGAATTTATGCCGTGGGGAACAGGAGACGTGAAAGAAACCCTGATGAACAACCTCTACTATTACTCGCAGACACTTGTTGACAGCTACGGCCCATCGACCACGCTGCTTCTGCTCGGCATCATACTGTCCTCCCTCGCCCTGCTGAAGACAGCCACCTACTTCGGAGGCTCAGCCTGTCTCATGCCGCTGCGCACAGGAATCGTGCGCGACATACGGACGGACATTTACCGCAAGATTCTGCATCTGCCTCTCTCGTTCTTCTCGGAGGAGCGCAAAGGCGACATCCTTGCAAGGGTAAGCACTGACGTGAACGAAGTGGATGCCTCGATAGGAAGTTCGCTCGACATGGCTATCAAGAATCCGATACTCATCGTGGTGTATATAGGCACGCTGGTGGCTGTCAGCTGGCAGCTCACCCTGTTCACCCTTCTTGTCGTTCCGTTCCTCGCATGGGGAATAGGAAGCATCGGCAAGAAGCTCAAACGCAAATCGCTCTACGCACAATCGAAATGGAGTGACGGAATAAGCCAGATTGAAGAGACGCTCGGAGGACTCAGAATCATCAAGGCCTTCATCGCGGAGAAGAAGATGGAGGACCGCTTCGTGGCTGTCAACAACGAATTTCGGGACGCATCCATGCGCGTGGCTATACGGCAGTCGGCAGCGCATCCGGTGAGTGAATTTCTCGGCACCTGCATGATTGTGATTGTACTCTGGTTCGGCGGCTATCTCATATTCAACGGAAATTCGCCCATTGACGCAAGTGCATTCATCTACTACCTTGTGATTCTCTACACCACCCTGCAACCGCTCAAAGATTTGTCGAAAGCCGGCTACAGCATACAGAAAGGTATGGCGTCGATGGAGAGAATAAACAAGATTCTTGCAGCCGAAAACCACATCAAGGAAGCGGCTCATCCCAAGACCCTCAACGGGCTTAACGACGAGATAAAGCTTGACAACGTATGCTTCAGCTACAACGAGAGCAGGGAAATACTCCACCACATCAATATCAGCATCAAGAAAGGACAGACCATCGCCCTTGTCGGACAGTCCGGCTCGGGAAAATCGACTCTCGTCGATCTTATCCCGCGCTATCACGACATCAACTCGGGAACGATTTCCATCGACGGCACCGACATAAAAGAAATGTCCATCCGCTCCCTCCGTTCCCTTATCGGCAATGTGAATCAAGAGGCAATCCTTTTCAATGACACCGTATTCAACAACATCGCTTTCGGAAGCGAGAACGCCACACAAGAAGAGGTGGAGGCTGCTGCGCGCATAGCCAATGCCCACGATTTCATCATGGAAATGGAGGAAGGCTACCAGACAAAGGTCGGAGACAGAGGATGCAGGCTTTCAGGAGGACAGAGACAAAGGATAAGCATTGCACGCGCCATCCTCAAGAACCCGCCTATCCTGATACTCGACGAGGCCACTTCCGCGCTCGATACGGAGTCGGAGAAGCTGGTGCAGGACGCACTGGAGAAGCTGATGAAGTCGCGCACCACCATAGCCATCGCCCACCGTCTATCCACCATCAAGAATGCGGACGAGATATATGTGCTGCACGAAGGACGGATTGTGGAGCAAGGCACTCACGAGGAACTGCTGTCCGCCAACGGATACTACAAGAAACTGAACGACATGCAGGCTTTGTAGAATCTGCCCGGCGGCATGTCTCAACCACCTCACTGCTCTTGGAATGAAAGAACGTACAGGTTATCTTTTCCGGATTTTTCTTTTTTTCGTCATCTCTTTCGCCTTGCAGAAACCCCTGTTCATGCTCTACAACAGGGAGGCGGCAGCCGTGTCCGGAACCGGACTTGCGGACTGTCTCGACGTGATGGTCCACGGGCTGCAGCTCGATGCCGCCACAGCCACCTATTTCTGCGTGTATCCTTTTGTTCTTGTCCTCTTCAGTTTCTTCCGCCACATTCCCAAACTGAGAATGTGGACGACTCCTTATTATATATGCACGGCATTCATCATATCCGCCATCTTCACGGCAGACACTGTGATATACACGTTCTGGGGATTCAAGCTCAACTCGTCCGCACTGCTTTATGCCGACAATCCGGCGGCGGTGACGAACAGCATCTCCGGCTTGTTCGTGGCGGTCTGCATCTGCGCCATCATTCTCATTGCCGCCCTCTACGTAGTCGTGCTCCGCAAACTGACTCCGAATCGTTTCCGTCCGTTCCGTCACCACAAAGCATGGGCGGCAGTCATGATTCCCGTAGGACTGCTGATGTTTCTGTGTCTGCGCGGAGGGACGGAAGAATCGACCTCCAACGTCAGCGACGCATACTACTCGGACAACGAATTTCTCAACCATTCAGCCGTCAATCCGGTCTTCAACACATTGTACTCCCTGAGCAAGTCGAAAGATTTTGCCCATGAGTTCCGCTTTTTCACGGAAGAAGAGAAAAGAAAACTCACGGACGGAATTTTCACCACGGAAAGCATCGGTGACGAAAGCATATTGAACCGCCGGCATCCCAACATCCTGCTGATAATATGGGAGGGATGCGCCGGACTTTTCGTTGAGCTGACAGGAGGAGACAAGCACACCACACCTTGCCTGAATGCCATAGCCCGCGAAAGTGTCGTGTTCACCAACTGCCATGCCGGAAGCTTCCGCACCGACCGCGGAACGGTGTGCATCCTGAACGGATGGTTGGGATTTCCTACCGCCTCCATCATGAAAACTCCGGAAAAAAGCCGCACACTGCCCTCGCTGGCTCTTTCGCTCGGCAAAGCAGGCTACCGCACGGATTTCTGGTACGGAGGCGACATCGGCTTCACCAACATGAAGAGCTATCTCTACGAATCCGGATATGAGAGAATACACTGCGACCATGATTTTCCGGCAAAAGACAGAAACTACAGCAAGTGGGGTGTGCCGGACCATGTAGTGCTCGACAGTCTTGCCGCCGACATAAGCCGCCGAAAGGACAATGAACCGTGGTTCACGACCGTGCTGACCCTGAGCAGTCATGAGCCGTGGGATGTGCCTTTTCACAAAATGAAGGACAAAAGGAAAAACAGTTTTGCCTATACCGACCACTGCATAGGAAGATTGCTTGACAAACTGAAGCAGACGAGGACATGGGAAAATATGCTCGTCATCATCATCCCGGACCACGGAATAAAGGAATATGACGGACAATCGGGAGGCGACCACCGAATCGCCCACATTCCTATGGTGTGGACCGGAGGCTGCATTGCAGGCAGACGCACGATAGACACGCTGATGGGGCAGTCGGACATGGCTGCCACGCTTTTGGGGCAACTGCACATTCCTCACGACGAGTTTCTTTTCAGTCGCGACATATTCAGCTCAACATACAAATATCCGTCCGCTCTCCATACATTTGACAACGGGATGACCTTCATGGACAGCACCGGCATATCGACATTCGACAACCACATCCGGAAAACGGTGTTCACGACCGACACCGACGATTCGCACCGCAACGACAGCCTCAGAGTGCGCCGTGCCCAAGCCATCCTCCAATTGCTGTACGAAGATATGGCAAAACGGTAAGCTTTCGAACCGGGAAAGCTTCAAGTCTTTATAAAAGATTTTTCGACCGGGCTTTTGAAAGGGTATTTCTGTTTGACATTTGAACACACGACAGATGCGTCAGCATGACAATAAAAAACGTCATTCACGACTTTTTAGCTTAAAAGTACTATTTTTTTCAACATTTGTCACAACCCGCCGTAAGGGGAAGAACTACTTTTGCCGGAAATAAAACTTTTTTGCTCTATGAAAACAGAAAACAACCGAATCGTATTTCTCGATTATCTTCGTGTCATCGCCTGCTTCATGGTGGTGATGGTACACACCTGTGAATTTTACTATTGCACCGATTACGGAGCTATCCCCTCCAACGACACAGCCCGCCTGTGGTTGTCGATTATAGACGGAGCGTCCCGGCAAGCAGTGCCTCTCTTTGTCATGGCATCCTCGTTTCTGCTCGTTCCTTTGACCACCGATTCCACCACATTCTTCAAGCGCCGTTTCTCGCGAATATTGGTGCCATTTCTCGTCTGGTCACTGCTTTATGCCATCATGCCTGTGCTGACAGGAGAAACCAGTGAGCCTCTATGGAAGCGGATTGTATCCATTCTCTACACAGTCAACGACAACACCGGACATCTGTGGTTCATCTATATGCTCATCGGAATCTACCTTGTCATGCCGGTCATATCGCCGTGGCTGAATCAAGTGTCAAAGCGCGGCGAGGAAGTCTTTCTTGCAATATGGTTTCTGAACACCTTTACCGGCTATCTGCAGCCGCTGACCAACTTTGTGTGGGGCGAAGTGTTCTGGAACAATATCCATGCGCTGTACTATTATTCGGGCTATATAGGTTATGTGGTGCTTGCCCACTACATCCGCACGCATGTCAACTGGTCATTAAAGAAGACTCTGGCAATCGCCGTACCCCTCATCCTCGTGGGCTATGCCATTACCGGCGGACTGTTCTACAGCCATTCGCTTGAATCGACAGACTACCGCTATGTTGAACAGTCGTGGTACTTCTGCACATTCAATGTGGCGATGATGACAGCCGGCACGTTCCTGCTGATGCGCCATGTCAGCTATTCGGCAAAAGGAATCTACAATCCGGTCAAGACGGTGTCGAAGCTCAGCTACGGCATCTATCTGATGCACATATTCATTCTCAACTTGATGCAGCAGTGGCTTGCTCCTCATTTTTCCACTCTTCCCGCAATTCTCATTGTCGGCATTGCCGCGTTCTTGTGCTGCATCCTCGTCTCTCGCCTCCTGTCCCTTCTCCCTGCTTCAAAGTGGATTATAGGGTAAAACGGAATCGGAGACTGAAAGAGAAGGGGCAAACGCGGGATTCATCTTCTCTTTGCCACCCTTTGTAAAATATACGGCACAGCCTTGATGTTCACGCATCAAGGCTGTGCCGTATTGTAAAGCGTCTTCTTCAGGTTGATACATAAGCATTATCTGTCCGTACATATTATACTCCGACATCACGGTCTGTCCCCACCGGAAAAATCCGCTGCTCCCTGATTTCATTCTGCAAAGATAACACTATACCCCGACACCGCCTGCCGCCAACCGGAAAAATCCGCTGACCCTGAATGGCAGCCGAGGAAAGGCGGGTATAAAAAGCACAAAAAAGGTTTACGAAAACTCGTAAACCTTTTCTGCGCTTCAGGATGGGCTTGAACCAACGACCCCATGATTAACAGTCATGTGCTCTAACCAACTGAGCTACTGAAGCATCAATAACCACTTATAAGCATTTCTTCCGAAATGCACTGCAAAGGTAGTGAGTTGGAATGAATAAACCAAAAATACAGAAGAAAAAAAACGAAAATAAAGGAATATGGACACATAAAACGTTTCCGGAACGAGCGCGGGCAACAAATCACCGGTGTGGAGGAGGTTTGTTTCATTCCTTCCCCACACCGGTGTGTCCGTTGTCTGCGCAGCTCTATGGCTTATTCCGCATTTTCCGTCTCAGGACCTTTACCTATCAGCTCCATGAACTGTTCAAGTCTTGGAGTGATGATAATCTGTGTACGGCGGTTGCGCTGCTTTCCTTCTTCCGTATCGTTGTCTGTCACCGGATTGTATTCTCCACGTCCGGCAGCAGAAAGTCTTTTCGGGTCAACTCCATACTGGTTCTGCAAAGCCTGAACCACAGAAGATGCACGCAAAGCCGACAAGTCCCAGTTATTACGGATGTTGGTACGTGAGATAGGCACATTGTCCGTATTTCCTTCGACAAGCACCTCGTAATCGTCATAATCTGTGATAATCTTTGCAATCTTGCTCAATGTTTCTCCTGCGCGCTCACTGATTTCATAGCTTCCCGACTTATACAGCATATTATCGTTCAGCGAAATGTACACCACACCCTTGAGCACCTTGACATCCACATCTTTAAGCTCTTCGCGACTGAGAGAACGTGTCAAGTTGTTGGTGAGCACCACATTCAACGAGTCGGATTTAGACTTTGCATCGACAAGATGCTTGATGTACTTGTTCGATGCGTTGATTTCATCTACCAGCTTGGAGATATTCACACTTCCCTGCTGAAGACTGTTGTCAAGGGTCTTCTTCAGTTCATCATACGATGCGCGCTGATCCGTATTCAACTTATGCGCATCAGACAGACGCTCCTGAAGATTTTTGGAATCAGCACGACATCCGGCAAGTTGTACCTGCACTTCCTGCAATTCGCCTTTAAGCGCATCATTCTGAGCCTGCAAAGCCTGTAACTGCTTATTATTACATCCTGTAAGCAGAATTGCTCCTGCCATTAATGGCAACAAATAAAATTTAGCTTTCATATAATGACTGTTTTTATTATTTAATATCCACCTTTGTGGGCGCAAGATACGAATAAATCTCTTTTAACAAACAATTGTCAGCAAGTCTTTTGGTGTTTTATTATATATATTTAACACGGCAACTACCTGTACTACAGTTTTTCAGACATAATTCGCTTTGCGGCGGCCCTGTCAGGTTTTCCGGAAATCGTTTGAGGCAATGACGAGACACACAGAATCTTCTTGGGCCTCCAATAGGGAGGCAATGCGGACAAGGCTTCCGCAAAAACGGCAACGGCATCTTCTCTGTCGGTCAGCATTGCCACCACTTCGCCAAACCGCTCATCGGGACAACTCGTGACGGCAAAGTGTTCAGCCATTCCATCGGGCAACATGGCTCTGATTGTGTTCTCCACTTCTTCTATCTGGATTTTCACCCCGCCGGAATTGATGACATTGTCTTTGCGACCGAGAATCCGAAAATTGCCGTGGCTGTTTATCTCAGCAATATCATTAGTCACAAGTTGCGAAGGACAGAGTAAAGGAGCATCTACAACCAATGTATGCTCAGCGGTAAGCGAAACACGGACACCTTCCATCGGAGTGTACCAGCACGAGGCATGTTTGCCGTTCACACGTCGCATGGCAATATGCGAAAGTGTTTCGGTCATGCCGTATGTGCTCCAGACTGCATTCGGCATATCCCGAAGTCTGTCTTCAAGTCCGGCATCGATATGTCCCCCGCCTATAATCATATTGGAAATGTGACGAAAGACCGAAGCTTCTTCCCGACAGTCAAGAGACGCTTTCACCTGCGAAGGAACCATCGCAGCAAACTGAAAATCAGGGGAGACATCTGCCGCAGGGCATGACACACGGCTACGGATTCCGCCGGAAGAGAAAGTCATCACTTCGCAAGTTGCGTCGTCCGTATGCTCACAGAAATATTTGAGAGGGTGCATGGAGGGCTTTACGCAGACGAGAGGCATTCCGGACACAATACTTCGTACAACCATCATCTTGCCGGCTATATAGTCGAGAGGCATACAAAGAAGAGCCTTTCCTGTTTGCTGTAACCCTAAAAAGCCGCATGTCATCCTCGCACTTGCCGCCATACGCGACTTCTCCACTGACAGCTCTTTAGGCTTGCCTGTGGAGCCGGAAGTGTGAACCTTGATATACGGCGAATCAGAATACCATTCATCAAGAAATTCCTCTATATTCATAGCTCATATATAAATTAGATTTGACTCGGAAAAACAATTAACGTTACTGACATTTCTGCATATCAAACCATAATTTGTCTTCTCGTATTTCAAGGGGATAGCCTTCGATGTTGTCCATAAATAGTTGTCCGGTTCCCAGTCCTTGCGGAAGAAGTGCATTCTGCTCGGAACAGCGGACTCCCGTGAACGACTGTCCTTCATGAAGCATGGCGCACCAGTGTGCGATGGCATTCAGCCCCACATTGCTCTCAAGCGCAGAAGTAACCCACCATCCTATGCCCGCCGCCTCCGCATGACGTATCCACTCTTCGGCACCACGGAGTCCTCCGTGCAATGAGGGTTTGAGTATGATGTATTGCGGAGCAATATAGTTCAGCAAATCCTTCTTGGTTATACCCTTCTCTCCAACATACAAATCACCACGTTCCTCAGCATTGACACCGATAAGTTCTTCATCAAGTGCAATCGGTATGGGTGTATGCAGACAGAGCTTTCTCATGGCATCAAGATTGCCGGCGCGTATCGGCTGCTCTATCGAATGAATATAGAGCTTTGAGAGTTGCTGCAACTTTCCTTCGGCATCCTCTCCGGGAAGAAACGCACCGTTGGCATCGACACGCAGTTCCACTGTCTGCGGCGAATAGCGGCGGCGAATCATGGTCAGCAGAGCCAGCTCGTCATGGAAGTCTATGGCTCCAATCTTCAACTTTATACACTTATATCCCTTGTCCAGCTTTTCTTCGATACGTGTTTTCATCTCATCGAATGTGCCCATCCATACAAGTCCGTTGATGCGGATACCGCTTTGACCACAAGCAAAAGAGGTGTTACTGAGTTTGGGAGAACAAGCAACATAGCTCTATACGGCGGTCTCAAAGCCGAAGAGCATGGAGGGATAGTTGCGAAGGGCTTCCGCCATTCTTTCAGAAAGGACGAGGCATCCGTGCGCGTCAGCAACAAGTTCATGCTCTGCCTGACACGCAAAGTTTCTCAAGACTGATTCATAATCAGCCGTGTAATCACAACTCAAATCATACAACGGCGCACATTCCCCTACTCCTTTTCGAGAAAGGTTTTCCGTATCAGACAGCTCCACATACCAGACTTTTCTCTCGGTATATATGCCTCGTGATGTGCCCGCAGGTTGCTTGAAATGAAGTGTATGCGGAATAATCTTAAACTTGAACATAAAAAAACAAGTCGAATAAAACTTTATGCCGGCTATAAACAGTCCGCCATTATCAGTTCAAAATACTATGGAATATAAGGATATTGGTCAAAATTCGGTTCACGCTTCTCCAAAAAAGCCTTGCCGCCCTCTTGTGCCTCATCCGTAAAGTAATAGAGCATGGTGGCATCGCCTGCAAGCTCCTGTATTCCTGCCTGTCCGTCAAGCTCGGCATTCAGTCCGGCCTTAATCATGCGTATGGCAATAGGGCTTCGCTTCATGATGGTCTTTGCCCACTCCACCACCTCGTCTTCGAGTTTGTCGAAAGGCACCACTTTATTGACAAGTCCCATATCCAATGCCTCCGCAGCAGAGTACTGACGGCAGAGGAACCATATTTCGCGTGCTTTCTTCTGTCCTACAATACGCGCAAGATAAGAAGAGCCGAAACCGGCATCAAAGCTGCCCACTTTCGGTCCGGTCTGCCCGAAGACGGCATTCTCGGAAGCTATCGTGAGATCGCAGACCACATGGAGCACATGCCCGCCTCCGATGGCAAACCCATTGACCATAGCTATCACCGGTTTGGGCAATGAACGTATCTGTTTCTGCACATCCAGCACATTAAGACGGGGTATGCCGTCGCTACCGACATATCCGCCTCGTCCCTTTACATTCATGTCGCCTCCGGCACAGAAAGCTTCTGTACGAAGCCATTCTTCCGTAGTCTGTCCCTCTTTCCTCGGGCTGTGGGCACCGGTCAGGACAACCACACACACCTCTTTTGCTTCTCTGCAATAATAAAGGGCATCACTGATTTCCCATGTGGTACGCGGAGTAAACGCATTTCTGTAACGCGGACGGTTTATCGTAATCTTGGCTATTCCTTCGAAGTATTCAAATAAGATTTCTTCATACTTCTTGATTTCTTTCCATTGTCTTTCCATAATATGTATATAATGCTTTTAGTTTACAGGTAACAGTTACGGCATCCATTCCACAATGCCTTCCACCGGATGTTGTCTGCGCCATTCCATAAACTGCGGGTAAGTACGGATTCCGTATCGGAGAACCGCCTCATAATATTCAACACCCATAATTTTCAGACTCTCGGGAGTCTCATACTTCAAACGCAGAATCGTTTCACGGGTTTCAGGTGTCAGCACTGCTGATATACGTTCTGCCATCTTTTCAAAAAAGCCGTCATAGCGAGAGCCTCTCCGGATATGAATCATATCAATCTGCCAGTCCCTGCCATCCGTATCCTCATACAGCACATGCCACTCTACACAAGCCTCATCTGTATGTAGGAGATTCGCACATTCAATCTTTTTTATACGGGGATTCTCGGCAAGCATCGCCATTGCCCTAAAGCTTTCTGACAGAGACAAAGGAGAAGAATAAATGTGAAAGTCTATGTCTCTGTGCTTCATCATCAGCCCCATGCTCAACGAACCGACAAGATGCACTTCGGCTCCCACAGACTCCCATATCTCATAAATATTTGCAGAAGCGATGATTTCATGTGCTTTCTGCCGATTGGCAAGCGCAATATCCATGAAGTTTTCCATAAAACCGTTGCTTTTTGAAAAAATACTGTTTCTTTGAAAAAGGTGGTGCAAAGGTACGAAAAAGAAAAAGGATGCGTAAAAAATTCAACGGTTAATCCGCAAGCCTCTGCTTCTGCGGATATGAATATCCCTACTATATAACAGGAAAACAAAACTTCCGGAGAATCGTAGCACGAAGATGCAACAATGCTCCGGCAATTAAGAAGAAGCTCTTGAATAAAGAGTCCGCTTCAAAAAGTCCAAGAGTGCAGTTTTGAACTTTCTAAAGTGGACTTAATTAATTATATACGGACAATGCGCTGAAAACATACTGTATATGCAGAGAGAAACTAAAAACAGTGCGGAGAGGAGTTAAAAACAGTGCGCTGAAAACTTTAATCGGCACTGCCGATTATATAAACGGCACTGCTGATTATGTAAACGGCACTGCTGATTATAAAAACGGCAGTGCTGATTAAAGTTTTTAGCGCACTGTTTTCAACTCCTCTCCGCGCTGTTTATTAATCCTCTCCGCACAAACTTCAACTCCTCTCCGCACATTTTTCAGTTTATCGGCAATTTCAGTTTAAGGCGAAACTGAAGCAATGAGTCCACTTCAAAAAGTCAATTTTGGCGAGAATCTCGAAAATTGACTTTTTGAAATGGACTCAGTAATTTTAATCTGCTTCTAAAACTCAAAAAAATAGCCTGTTCCTGCAAAATACAAATGCAGGAACAGGCAAAAATATGTAGAACGGATTATTTCACCGGACTTGTCATACCCACTTCAATGCGGTTTCCGCTACAGAAGATTGTTTTTGCCATATTCTGTATGTCCGCCGCAGTAATTGCATCAACAGTCTCATCGAATGCAGTCACATTGTCACGTCCGTCACGAACCTTCGTCATGAGTGTATTCAGCCAATAGCCGTTGTTCTTCAACACTTCAGCATGGCTGCGGTGCATGTATTCCTTGACTTTCTGCAAGAACTCTTCTTTCGGTCCGTTGGCAACCATATCTTCCACACCTTTATATATGATTTCAGTCATGCGCTCGCGCTTCTCCGGAGCAGTAGGAAGAGTGATGGAAACTTCTGCAATTTCTTTAGGGAAATCATCGACACCGGCATTAACAGGTATGCCGTATGCACCACCTTCGTCCTCACGCACCGTTTCAGTATATACCATTGTCATAATCTGTTTCAACATATTAACAGCCAAGACATTCTTCAAAGAAATCTTGATTGGTGCATGATAATAGAACATCACTCTGGCATTAGGTGTCTCCTGTTCCTTTTCAAACACATTCTTCAACCCACCTTTTGCCATCATATAATCGGTAGGCTTAGACTTCTCCTTGCTTTTCATCACAGGCAGAGCACCAAGATACTTCGCAATCAGAGGAGCTACACTGTCGATATTCATATCACCGACAAAGAAGAAATCGAAATCATTCGCATCGGCAAAACGCTCTTTGTAGATTTCAATAACACGGTCATAATTGATTTTATCCACATCGTTGGAAGTAAATCTCTTTGCACGTACATTATTGTTATATACAACCTTGGCAATCGTATCGCTCAATGCCGTATTAGGATCAAGTTCCTGATTGGCAAGAGAAGCTCTCACACGCGACATAGTAGAGTTGAAAGCACTTTCATCCTTACGTGGAGCAGTGAAGCAGAGATAAACAAGCTGAAGCATTGTCTCAAAGTCTTTTGTCACACAACTTCCGGACATTCCTTCCGTATAATCCTTCACATAAGGATTTACAGATGCCTGTACACCGGCAAGCTTCTTTGTCAGTTCCACCATGCTGAAGTTACCCCAGCCACCAATACCGACCATATCGGAATTAGAAGAATTATAGAACTCGGAATCCGGATATTGCGATGTTCCGCCCCAACTCTGAGCCGCCATAATTATCGCATTCGGTGTATAGTCAGTCTGCTTGACATATACCTTTATGCCGTTTGACAGAAGTATCACCTTAGAACCGAAATCGCCGTCAGCTATTTTCTTAATCTTTCCGGTTTCCGGAATCTCACTGACCAGCGGTTCTGTGGAAACTTCTTCCTTATAAGGTTCTATATCTTCTGCTTCCACCTCCTTGAGTATGCCAAGAAGTTCTTCGTCCGACGGATAAACAATTCCCTCCTTATCAGGACAGAACATGGCAACAACCATATTGGAGTCGCACATCAGCCCGCTGAACATCTGGTTTACAGCTTCTACAGGTATAGCGTCTGCAATCTGCTTCATATTCTCATATTCCCATTCAATGCCCGGAGCAGGTTCGTTATCAAGGAAATGGCGCACATATTCATTCACATAGTTGTTATTATAAACCTTATCCTTCTGTGCATAAACATGGTCAAGCTGTGCCTTCAAATCCTGTTTGTAACGCTCATACTCTGTCACCGTAAATCCATATCGCGAAACACGGAGCATTTCACGGTAGAGTGTAGATAGTGCATCCTTGTATCCGTTATCCTTGCATACAGCCACACCGTTAAGTGAGCCTTTGGTTTTCGACACAAGATAGTTCTCATCACTCACATTTGCACCAAGGAAAGGAGGGTTCTCCTGCTGGAGTATTTCGGTGAAACGGTCAGCAAACATTCCGGCAATTGCATTTTGCGCATATTTGTAAACATAATATTGAGGAGAAGTCTTTGCCGCATCCGGGAAACTCTCATGCTTATACATCAAATAGATGAAAGTCTGCTCCTGCTCCTTGTCTTTCTGCACCGTCACAATCGGTTCTTTATTGTCAGGAACAGGATAATATTCACGTGTTGCAGGGTTTTCCACCATTTTTATATCAGCAAAAACAGCCTGTATCTTCTGTTCCATCTCATCCACGTCTATATCTCCGACAACAATAACCGCCTGCAAGTCCGGACGATACCATTTACGGTAATAGCTGCGCAAATCCTCATAAGGGAAGTTCATCACGATGTCCATCGTTCCGATAG
Organism: Prevotellaceae bacterium; assembly: GCA_021204165.1. Taxonomy (GTDB): domain Bacteria; phylum Bacteroidota; class Bacteroidia; order Bacteroidales; family Bacteroidaceae; genus RGIG8745. Next base: position 7,408 of record JAJPZU010000067.1, on the reverse strand, counting down.
GCAAACGATAGGCATAGCGGCTGTCCTTATACAGTTCAGGAAACGCATTCTCATACATTCTGAGCATGGCACTGCGGCGCATACGCCACTCTTCATTGATGACTCCGCGCTCCTTGTCAATTTCCTTGTCTTCGAGCAACAAGTCATGACTCCAGTCATGCAAAATCAACAAGCAGGTGTCTATTGCCCCCGCTCTTTGTATCGGCACATTGGTCACATTATATACAGTCTCATCAAAGCTGGTATAGGCATTGAGGTTCTCACCAAACTTCACACCGATATTCTCCAGATATATCTTCAATTTGTCACCCGGGAAATTTGTCGTGCCGTTGAAACACATGTGCTCAAGGAAATGTGCCAATCCCTTCTGGTTGTCTTCCTCCTGCATCGAACCGACTTTTTGTGCAATATAAAAATCGGCTCTGTCTTCCGGCCATTCGTTATGACGGATATAATAAGTCAGTCCGTTAGGCAATTTTCCGATGCGAACATTCGGGTCAAGTGGAAGTTGCATGGTTTCTTCCTGTGCACGAATAGATATAGCTGCCACCAAAAAGAGACCGACAGCCATGAAAAAGTTCTTCAGTTTCATTAATTTTTCGTATTTATTTAATCAGTTTCTTATCTTTATCGAGAGCATGTTTCTCATAATCCACCGTATAGTGGAGTCCGCGACTTTCCTTACGTTCCAAAGCATGTCGAGTAATCAGATAGCCTACATTAATCATATTGCGCAACTCACAAATATCTTTAGTGGCTTTCACGCGCTTGAACAAATCTTCCGTCTCTTCATACAACAAGTCCAGACGCTCCCATGCACGGCGCAGACGCAAATCGCTCCTCACAATACCGACGTATGTGCTCATTATCTGCCCTACTTCCTTCACGTCCTGTGCAATGAGCACTTTCTCCTCATTGCTCATCGTCCCTTCGTCATTCCACTCCGGAACCTTTTCATTAAAATCGTAGTTATCTATCACGTGCAAACTATGCTTTGCAGCAGCATCCGCATACACAACAGCCTCTATCAGCGAGTTGGACGCGAGACGGTTTCCTCCGTGAAGTCCCGTACATGAGCATTCTCCCACTGCATACAAGCGTCTGATACTCGACTGTGCGTCAAGATCCACCTTTATTCCTCCGCACATATAATGTGCACAAGGAGCCACAGGAATGTAATCTTTTGTAATGTCGATACCTATGCTCAGACATTTCGCATAAATATTAGGGAAATGATGTTTCGTCTCTTCGGGGTCTTTATGAGTTACATCAAGACAGACATGGTCCAGTGCATGAATCTTCATTTCGTTGTCTATGGCACGCGCTACTATATCTCTCGGAGCAAGACTCAGACGTTCATCATACTTCTGCATGAACTCCTCTCCGTTAGGCAGACGCAGAATGCCGCCGTATCCACGCATCGCCTCCGTAATAAGATATGCCGGATGCGTCTCTCCCGGATGGAACAATGCCGTCGGGTGGAACTGTACGAACTCCATGTCCTTTATCTTTCCCTTGGCACGATGCACCATTGCAATGCCGTCGCCGGTTGCAATGTTCGGGTTCGTCGTAGTGGCATATACAGCCCCCGTTCCTCCCGTAGCCATCAAAGTTATTCTGGAAAGATAAGTATCAATTTTGCCTGTTTCCGGATTAAGGACATACACTCCGTAGCACTCGATGTCCGGGGTACGGCGCGTCACTCTCACACCAAGATGATGCTGTGTGATAATCTCTACCGCAAAATGATTTTCAAGAATCTCTATATCAGGATTGTTGCGAACAGCCTCCATCAATCCACGCTGAATCTCCGCACCGGTATCATCCGCGTGATGCAATATGCGAAACTCACAGTGTCCTCCTTCACGATGCAGATCGAAATTCCCGTCTTCCTTTTTGTCGAAATTCACGCCCCAGTTGACGAGCTCCCGTATCTGTTCCGGTGCGTTGCGTACAACCTGCTCAACGGCATCGCGGTCACTAATCCAGTCACCAGCCACCATTGTGTCTTCAATATGTTTATCGAAATTATCGACCAACATGTTGGTGACCGACGCTATTCCGCCTTGCGCCTTGGCAGTATTTGCTTCTTCAAGAGTTGTTTTACAAATAATTGCAATTTTCCCTTTTTTCGCCCTTGCAACCTTAAGAGCATAACTCATACCGGCAACACCTGAACCGATAATGAGAAAATCAAATTTCCGTGTCATATTTCTGTCGTGAACGCACCTTGTCACTTTTTGTTTTTCACAAACAATGTACACATAACATATCAGTATATTACATGCGGCACACTGCTGACGGTGCATTATTCAAATGCAAAACTAATAAAAAACTTTGCTTACAAATAATTTATTATGATTAAAAAAGAAAAAAATCGTAACTTGCGCCAAAATTAGTCAGTATGAACAGAGTTTTTCAGGCAAAAATAAATATCGGAAACTATATTCTCCTTACTCTTCTGCTCCTCGTGGCAATCCATTCCATGTGGCATGTCAATGGCATTCTACTGTGCCTTTCACTGCTTCTGCTTGTCGTCATTATCGAAAGAATGATACATACGACATACACCATCACCACCGACGGAACGCTTATCATCAGCAACGGACGCTTCTCCAAACGCAAAGTAGTTTCTCTAAGCGACATTGACAGCATTGAACGCATAAGAGGTATGCGGATTGGCGGAAAAGCCATCTCAACAAGTCTGCTCATCACATGCAAGAACGGCAAGCTTTTCCAAGTCAATCCCGGAAACGAAGACGACTTTGTAAAATGCGTACAGAAGAGAAGAGCACAAACCCAAGATTAAAGATTTATACCCGCTTATGAAGATTATCCTAATATTATCCTTGTTTTTTCTATCCCTACCATTTGCCCTATCCCAAACCACATTAGACAACGAAGAGGATTACGAAGAAACCGGCGACACGATTGAATATGAGTTCGAAGACTGCATGACCGACAGTATTTTTCCGGAGGACACAGAGCTTCCATGGGGAGCACGCATCCGGGAACATCTCGGCATACTTGCAGCAGAAGCCGACGAGGCCTATTACACTACAGGTATATGCGTATATGACCTTACCGGCGATTCGCTTCTTTTTGAATACAACCGGCACAAAGTCATGCGTCCCGCCTCCACTCAGAAACTGCTTACAGCCATTGCCGCCCTGTCCATACTTGGAGCCGACCATCAGTACAGGACAAGGGCCTACTATACGGGGAATGTATCTTCCGACAGCACACTGCACGGCGACATTTACATTGTCGGGGATTTTGACCCTGCATTCTCCTACTCCGACATGCTCGAACTGGCAAGCAGTATAGAGAATCTTGGAGTCCGCCGCATCGAAGGGAAGGTTTATGGCGACATCAGCATGAAAGACAGTCTGTATTTCGGAAACGGATGGTGCTGGGACGATGCTCCCTCAGAAGTGGAAGCCTATCTCTCGCCTCTCACCTTCAACCGCGGATGCGCCACTGTCGAAATTGTTGAGGGGAAGCCCGACTTCTCCATTCCCACAAGCTACTTGAAGCTGGAAGACAGAACCGGCAGAAGCGGACGTTTCAGCGTAACACGCAATTGGATACATGGAGGAAACACATTTGTCGTATCCGGCAAACCATCGCGCTACAGCCGCAAGACGCTCAGTGTCTATCGCCCCGAACTGTATTTTCTCTGCACACTGACCGACATTCTGCACGAAAGAGGAGTCGAGATTATACACTGCGAAGGAGACTCCTCAGAGTACGCGCTCCGGACATTGCCTTCTTCTTCCACTCCGTTCTACACCTGCTACCGCACGATAGAGCAAATATTGCAAAGAATGATGAAGAAGAGCGACAACCTCTATGCCGAGTCCATGTTCTACCAGTTGGCATCCGTCAACTCCGGACGTTGGGCTTCATGGAAAGACGGAGCGCGACAGGTGGAAAGCGTCATACACAAAGCCGGCGAATCGTCTGCATACACGGAGGTGGCAGACGGAAGCGGTGTTTCCCTGTACAATTATGTCAGTCCGCAGACCGAAGTGGCCTTGCTGCGTTATGCCTTCCGCACCCCCTCCATCTATAATGCCTTGTTCCCGTCGCTCCCTGTGGCAGGCATGGACGGCACCTTGTCCGAGCGCATGACAAGAGGGACTGCCTACGGCAAGGTACATGCAAAGACAGGAACCGTAAGCGGGGTGTCATGTCTTGCCGGTTATTGCACGGCTTCCAATGGCAACGTCCTTGCTTTTTCCATCATGAACAACGGGCTCATGAAAACTGCCACAGGCAGACGTTTTCAAGACCGCGTATGTCAGGAACTAACCAAATAAACCGTTATTGGCAGACTCATCCGCTAAAAACAAAATGAGTCTGCCAATAACCGCAAAAAAACTTCAAATCAAGAAAAACGCAACGCAAACACAAGCTGATGTCTCAGTTCTTCTTACTGTATGTCCAGCCTTTCACAGAAGTAATGCGTACCATCACCTTCTCGCCCTTTTTCACCGCCTCCTCGATAAACGAGTAGAGCTTCATGAAAATCTTCCGGGAATTAAACAACTTGCCCACATCCGTATTGTCGCCTACAAGAATACATCCGGCTGTTTGTTTCGGATAGTTTCCCCAATGGAACATCACTCCCTGAAATTCCGGTACACCGACAAGATACGGCATGAAGCGATGAAATTTCATTGACAGAGCAAGAGAGATGCCGTATGTCCCCTCCGCAATGGCCGTGCGTCCGGGTATTTTCGTTTCCACCGCCCAGTTTATCGAATGAGGTTCGAGTGTGTCACAGAACAGTTTGTGGTCGATATACAGATGCCCCACAGTGTATGTCTGCCTGAATGCCACGCGCTTAATGACAATCTCCATACTCCCCTCCTTTCCGCCCTGCCACATGGCATTCCGCATTTTCCATATACTCAAAGTCCGGCGACTCCTCAATAACCAGAGAGAACCTGCGATCGCCGTATGCGTAAGCCTCTTTAATTGTATCGACAAGGCGCGCGAATATCGTCCTGCCGCCCACAAGCTGATGGTTGTCGCCCGTACAAATCTCACCGATAAGAATATTGCCGTGTGCCTCCCGACAGTTCTCACCGGGACGAATGCCTATATCCTTGTATTTCTCTGCCTTTACCAGTCTGGGGCTGAACGCTGAAAATTCATCGACAACCATCACCAGCTTATACTCTCCGGGAGCAATGCAGCGATTGAAGACACTGCCATGTTTAGGCGACTCCATTGTTTCACAGAACGGGATGCCATGAACATAAAAAATTCCGTTGGTAGAGGAAGCATCCCCATGAGTTCTGACTACTTTCATTCTCATAATCTTTCCTTTTTTAATAGTTATACATACGTCAGGTTTGGTTCTGACGCTGCAAAACTATGAAGGAAAGAAACGGAAAGAAAAAATTGATTTAGGAAGCAATCTTTCTTATCTTTCTCTCTGATTATCAACAAACAGAAAGATAAAAGAAAGTATTTCCAAGCTGCGGTTTCCAAGTATCCGGTTAGTTTCCATACACATATAGTTGTGCGGTTGTGTTTGAATCGGCATATCCACAGAATCAGAAGAAGTACCTACCCAAACACAACCGCACATTTACAAGGCGAAATTGCATCAATCCTCCCTTCAGCCTAAGGGGAAAAATTCAGCGAGAATCCGCTCTATGACTTTCTGGCACGCTTTATATTGTTCCACGCTCTTATTACTCTGAGTAACCACACAATCCTTCAGATCCTTAGCTCCTCCCATAATGTAATTCTTGACCGCATGGTTCATGTTGCCGCCTTCAAGCAGACGGATAAAGTCTGCACGCTTGCCCTGATAGTAGCCTCTTCCCCACATAAAACTAATCACACAACACACAAACTTCTTGCTGAACTTCACAGTATCGGTCTTCTCACGTGGTCTCGGTCTGAACTCTTTGCTCAACTGCTCACTATTGACCATGACCTCCCATACCCCGTGCATACTACCGGCATCATAGTCGGGGGCAACCAGTTCTGACAGTCTGTCCACATAGTGCAGCATCTGCTCCGCCATCACGGGGTCAGGGTTCTCGCCTGTCCCTTTTTGGGCAGGTATATCCTTTTCAATGTACTTCTTCATGAAATGGTAGCCGAAAAAGCGATATATCTGCTCGTCAGTCAGCTTGGAACGATTGAAGAATATATACTTACTCACCACATCCTTGTTCAAATCTCCATTCGGTTCGAGAAATCTTTTATATACCAGTTCCTGTATGTTGGCATCACCTCCGGCATGAGGGGCATAGGACGTTTTTATCTTTTCATCCATAAATCCCGAACTTTCCAATCGTGCCCAACACTCCTTTATTTCCTTACCGGCGAAAGCCTGTAGCTCACACATTGGGACCGCCACCTTCTTGTCCTGATACAGGTCTATGTCCTGCTGATACCTGTTCTTCACATACATTTCTTCAGCTGTACCATAGAATGCCAGAATCTGACCGGAAGAAGGTCTTCTGAGCATAGCGACAATCTTATCAATGCAGTCAGGTATCATCTTGAGATACAGAAGCAAAAGATGCCGGTAATCACATGTTTCAATTTTATTTATGATAGTATTCACATTGCGGACCTTATTCAGCACATCTATTTTGAATCTGTCCGAAACCATCGTCTCCAGTTCTTCGAAATTTTCAGATTGATCCAATGTCCCATTGTCCGACAAAGCCAGCGAAGAAATCCGAGCATACATATTTCTGAAGTCGAAAGCCCATTTCTCCCAGTCAGCCAGACAACGCTGACCGCAGTAAGGCAGTTTTTCATTCCAACTATGGTACAAGGCGGCTACACATCTATACGTCTGCACTGCATAAAATAACATGGAATTAAGAATATTGCTGCACGCAGTACCCGCGACCGCGCTATCCTCTAATATACGGTTATACAACTTCATTGTTTCAAACATAGCAAACGTTTGCGACATCTGTTCCATAAGCCAATCCTCCTCTAATTTTTTACTACATAATCTTTTACAGAGTTAATGTGTTTGTGAATAAAAATATAAGTGTTTTTCCGTTTCGTTAGTCTCCACGGATTGCAAAGTTAACTATTTTATACACATTTGCAAACTTTTTCTATACTTTTTACAAAATAGTTGAAGTCACATATTTCAAGACTCATCAATGTGTTTGTTAAACAGGAAGTTACATGGTCTGAAAGCCAAATCTCCACAAACAAGAAACAAGTCCCATAAAAAAATTTTTGAATATGGATTTTTAGAGGACATTCAATTTTGATAAAATGACAGCAATTTGGCTTGTTTTAAATCCTTTTGCATGAATTTACAACAAAACACTGACTTTTTGATTTTGCTAAATGTTAAAATTCCAAGCCCTCTGGCACGCGTCAAAATGAAGCGCGCTGAACTTTTATCGGA
>JAJPZU010000153.1 GCA_021204165.1 Prevotellaceae bacterium | reverse complement strand
CGCGGTGTAATTTTTTTCACACCGCGGTGAAGTTTTAAAATCACCGCGGTGAAATTAAAAAAACACCGGATTTCGGGTAAAAAAGCGGTGGGCTTCGAATGAAATGTTAAGAAGTGTGTAATTGGTTGTTTCGGAAGTGTGTCTGAACAAAAACTTAAAAGTAAGTGGTGTTTGGGTGGTATTTGGGGGTTGAAACGGCAAAATTAGCTGTAAATTATTGGTAATCAGTAGATTACTAAAACACTCTGATTTATCGAAAAATTGCGTCCGGCGCGTTTTTTTGAGTGATTTTTGTAAAATTATATTTTATTGATTATCAATTAGTTATCTTCTTGCTAAGATTTTTGTCTCTTCGCTCTCGGCAAAAAACGACTTCAAATGTTAAATCTTCATTTTGGGCGAAAATATCATTTTGTCATTTTTAAAAGTGGTGTTTTGCGGGTGTTTAAGTTGAACGCATTCACAGAGTTCTTGTGTGTGTAGTGGGTGTGTTCACAGATTCCTCCGTGTATATTTAACGAGGAGTCTGGAAAGCACAAACTACGCTTTGTTTTTGAGCTGGTCATTGATGGAGCTTGAGTCCATGACACCATCCCTTTGTGCCTTTGCCATCGGTAGCCACCCTTTTGAACACCTTGTTAGCATAATGTCTTAAATTGTGACATGCCGGTATTATGGTGCTATCAACAAAACTTATACCAACACATCTTCCGAAGGCAAAAAGTTTGAGGAAGAAAATCAGTTTGAAGAATATGCGTTGTTCCGGGTCAGTCCACCATCCCCCCCCTATTGAAATGTGTCCAAGTTGAAAAATATTCAACTTGGTTTCTGCATTCATATCATTCTATATTTTCAAAATCTTCATAAAGCAATCTAAGATTTGTTTCAAGAATCCTAAACCCACTTCCATGATCATGAGTTTTTCCATACTTACTACCAGACTGATACGAACCTATTCTTATATCATACATTATTAGACCATTGTTAAGTAAATCAAGAAACCTTTCAAGTGAAGGTCTTGAATATATTTCAGCTTTATCAAAATAGAAAAATTCATCTTCTCCCCTGTATTCACGTTTTGCACTAACATAAAAAAGATTTTTTAATTTCTTATGAAGTATTCCTTCAATGCTGTCATAGGTATAGCCCACGTTATCATCTATTAATAACTTTGTTTCGATATCGTAAACACCTATTTTGATTAATCCCTTGGCATCATTTAATAATTGGAATGAAAATTTTCCATTTGACGTATTGAGCTTATTTGCAAACATAGAAGTATGCAACTTTTTCAACGAAGGATTGTCTTCATACGGTACACCATATTTATCCTTTAGATAGGTGTTTGCACTTGACGGGAAAGTTGGAGCCTTGGTAAATAATGTGATATATGAAGACGCGTCTTCTCTATGGGATTTAATTTCATAACCATATAAATCAGAATCATCTATGTTATTTTCAACAACACCTATATAATCTTCAAAAGTTTTACCTATTCCAGTATTGTTTTTGCGGTTAGACCGAACATAACCTAATGCTTTTACAGCATAAAAACTTTCAATTATTTTTTCTCTATTACTCTTCATACTGAATAATTCTTTGAATTAAAAGATCTACGACATTAATATTTTTAGAATATTCATCATCATCAATAAAAAGATTTTCAATGGGAACATGAAATAGCTTACATATTTTATACAATTGCGATAAGGTGTATTTTTGAGAATATTTAAGTGATTCCACATTACCTATCTGCCCATCACTTAACCCCAAATGATTAGCTAATTGATTTTGGCTATATTGATTAGCCTCTCTTAATTTTCGAACCTTACTAATTATTTCTATCTGATATTCAGTTTTCATAAAAAAATATTTCTTAATGTGTTTCAAAAATAGATTATTTACCGGCAAATGTCACCCTTAAAATGTGAGTATTCAAGATTCATACCCCTTATTCCAAAAGTTTTCTGTATCTTTGCATCTAAATAAATTGGAATATGTTTAAGAGAACTTCTAATGATTGGTGGAGTTTCAAAACCGCTGACACAAAAGAATATACCCATTGTTATCATAATTATCCTGCAATGATGATACCACAAGTTGCAAGAGCTTTAATAAACGATTATAGACCAAAAGACGGAATTAAATTACTTTTCGATCCTTATATGGGTAGCGGCACTTCATTGGTTGAAGCAAATATCTGTAATATTAATGCCATAGGAACAGATTTGAATCCTCTTGCAAGGATGATGGCGAAAGTAAAAACAACTCATTATGACGAGAAGAAGATAAAGGATTATTTTTCTTTTATTCAATCAAACTTGGTGTTCTATAATAATTCGTTTGTTGAGAACAGAGATTTTAGCCGCATTTCAAATTATGCTTTCTGGTACAAACAAGAGGATTTATTGAAATTGTCATATCTTTCTCAATTAATAAAACAGTGCGAAGATTGCGAAGATTTTTTTAATGTAGTACTTTCAGAAGTGGTGAGAGAAGTTTCTTTTACACGCAACAGTGAGTTTAAGCGTTACAAGATGTCTGACAAGCAGTTAAAGAAATTCTCACCCGATACATTCAAATTATTTGAAACCAAGGTAATTCGAAATATTAAAGGGCTTTCTCAATTCAACACCGTTAAAAACAGCTGTTCCTCCCAAATTTACGATTTCAACAGTGTGACTGAAATACCATCCGACATTATAGGTGAAGAAACCGTTGATATGGTCATAACTTCCCCTCCTTATGGTGATTCACATACAACTGTAGCGTATGGTCAGTTTTCAAGATGGAGTAATGAATGGTTTGGATTTGATGGGGCAAAAAATTTAGATAATATACTTATGGGAGGGAAAATATACAAAGAAGTATCATTTCTATCTTCTTCCATTACTCCTGAATTAGAAAAAATAAAACAAATTGATTCTAAAAGATATCAAGAAGTAATATCCTTTTTATCAGACTACTATCATTCTATTGCCAATGTGGCTAAATGTATTAGACATGGTGGAATCGTTTGCTATGTGGTAGGTAACAGAACGGTTAAAACGGTTCAAATTTCATTAGACTATTTTACCGTTGAAACTTTTTCACAATTTGGCTTTAAACATATAGACACCATTGTCAGAGGAATACCCAATAAACGGATGCCTTCAAAAAACAGCCCGACAAATGAACAAGGAAAGACAATAAGTACTATGAATAATGAATATATAGTCATACTCCAAAAGTGCTGACAGACCATAAGACACAAAATTTGTATAAATATCACCAAACAATTAATACACACAAATACAACATCATAACACGCATCAGACAAGACAAAAGATGGATAATTTTGCGGCTATAGACTTCGAGACTGCCAACAATGAGCGTTCATCTGTATGTTCGGTTGGCATTGTGATAGTGAGGAACGGCTGTATCACAGACACATTCTATTCCCTCATCAATCCGGAGCCCAACTATTACCACTACCGATGTTCTCAGGTACACGGGCTGACTCGTGAGGACACGGAAGACGCTCCTGTGTTCCCTATTGTATGGAGACAAATAGAGCCAATGATTGAGGGATTGCCACTGGTGGCACATAATCGTCCTTTTGATGAGGGTTGTCTGAAAGCCGTTTTTCGCGTCTATCAGATGGACTATCCGGACTATGAGTTCCTTGACACTCTGCGCATATCTCGCCGAGTATTCCCCGAACTGCCCAATCATCAGCTGCATACTGTAGCCGCCCGATGCGGTTACATACTTGACAACCATCACCATGCCCTTGCAGATGCCGAAGCATGTGCATGGATTGCAAGAGAGATACTATAAATAACAGAAGAAGGAAAAGAGCGTTTAAATAATATCACCATTCAAACAAGCTCTTCTGCTCGTATTCAGGCTTTTTCCTGACAGGCTTAGGCTGTATGACGTCATAATCCCAATTGTCGAAGCACAATTCAAGCTGCACCATAAAATTCTTTTTCAGCCCACACATTCCCCATTTGCCGTTGACCCGCATAAACGGAGAATCTTTCCGCTTGCTCTGAGACCAGAGAAACCACCGCACATTGGAATATATCTGGCGATAAAGGTCGGCATCCTCAAACAGGTTGCAATTACAATTGTATATGTATTTCACAATACTGCACAATTTCATACCTTCCGGCTTGTATGCCAAAAGTTCTACCAACTGATTATAATATATATTGTTCATAATCCGGTCGCTGTTTGAAAAACCAGATGCTAATATACATCACATTTTTCAAAAAATGCACGGTTATAGTACAAAAGTCGCGATAATGCGCTATTTTTGTATAAAAATGAAGTATTGGCAAAGTGAAAATCATTTTAAATCTGATATATATATTCGTTACGCTATCGGTCATATCCGCATTCTCCGCATGTGACAGCGGTCAGACCACGGAACTGCGTATGCACGTCGATTCTCTCAATATGGCGGCATACGAGAAGCGTTACCACTCGCTCGACTCGACTGAGAAGTATGCCGGGGAAGCGTTGTCGGAAGCACATCACTATGCTGACGGAAAGAATGAAGCACTCTGCCATCTTGCCTTTGTCAGATTCATGCGCATGGACTATGCCGGAGCACGTGAACTATTCTCTTCCGTTCTTGACAATTCACACAATGAACTTTTGAAACTCATGGCGGACGTGGGAAAGATGAAAATATGCCAACGCATATCAGCTAATAAAGAGTTTTATGACTATCACAACAGTGCACAGAAGCGCATCAGCCGTATAAGCAAAGAAGAGAATCACATGACCCCCGAACAGACGCGGCTGTGGAATTACGCACTAAGTGAGTTTCATCTTGTGTCCTCCACTTACTACTATTATTTAAGGCAGGACAAGCAGGCGGCGGAAGAGATAGACTACATTACGGCTCATTTTCACATCGTAGAGAACGATTCGGCTCAACTCGCCTCCTACTTCTATCTGATTGGCTCAGGCGGTATAATCCGAACACCCAATGCAGACAATACTAAAGAGGAAGAAGAGAGAATGCTTGTGCGCACACTCGCCCTAAGCAGACAGTCGGGACTGGTTCTCTTCGAGGGCATGGCCATGCAGGCACTTGCCGATGATTTCATCCATGCAGACACTCTGAACAGAGGACGGCTTCTGTTTATCAAAGGCATACTCCATGCAGACAGTATCACAATTGAAGATTTGCCGCGCTTCATGGCAGAACGCTCACTGGAGATTATGGACAGCTATGGTTGTATGTTCCATACGTCGGCAGCCTACATCACCTTATCGGAAATGGAATTGTCGCAACACAACTACACGGAAGCTCTTTCCTCGGTAGCAAAAGCATTGGAATATGTAAACACGCATCATGCCACTTATTGCCGGGGCGAACAACACAACTCCCGAAAGAAAGACGAAAAAGCAGATGCCGCTGCCGATGACAAGCTCTATCCATACGTTCAATACAGTGACAGTATCTCAACAGAAATGCGCTGGATTACAGACAGCTCTGTCATTGCGGTGCCGGAATGGATGGCAAGCATACGGGAGCACTTGAGCAAAGTATATAGTGCAATGGGAATGAAAAGGGAGTCGGACTATAACCGGAATATCTATCTGGACATTCTTGATGTAACCCGCCAGGACATGAAAATGCAACAACGCTATGAGACACTGGCTTCGGAAGAAAAAAAGACTGATGCCATGCTGTTTTTTGTCGGGGTATTCATCATCGTACTGTTTTTTATCGCTTCCGAAATGAACAAGCGGTTGAAAAGACGCAGCAAATATCAGGCAGACAAACTTTCGGATGTCGCCGGACTGTGCAGGAAACTAACCACTTCTATTCCGACAGATGCGGTTGAGAAAGAGGAGATAGCCGGTTCAATCCACCGGATTATAGACAACGATGTCATGCGTATATTTCCGGATGCAGGAAAAGAATGGGAAACAGAAAACGGCAGACTCAAGCCATACGACCTTGAATTGCTGAATATCGCAAGAGTATTCTTCCGTTGGGCGGTAAAAAACGGAGAGACATTCGTATGGCTCGGGGATAAAGGAAGAAACATTGAGGAAGAATATTCCATACATGAAATGAACATTGCCGGAAATAAGCGGGCAAATATCGACAAGAGAACCTGCCTGTCCATAGTCTATGGCATCACTCCTTTTCTCGACCGGGCAATGAACGAAATAAACAAACTGGCAAAATGCGACAGTCAGCCTATTGTAGAAGAAAAGCTTCAGTATATATGTAAACTTATTGACAAGATAAATGAATACAACGATGTGCTGACACATTGGATAAAAGTGAAACAAGGTGCAGTAAGTCTCCACATTGAGAATTTCCATCTGGACGAACTCTTCAGGACGCTGGGCAAAGGAAGAAATGCGTTTGAAAACAAACACATATCTCTGAACATAGAACCGACATCGGCAGTAATAAAAGCCGACAAGGCTCTGACGCTGTTCATGATGAACACCTTGCTCGACAACGCAAGGAAATATACGTCTTCGGGGGGCGCAGCGTGTCTGAAGGCGGCGGAAACAGCCGACTATGTGGAAATATCCATCAAAGACACCGGATGCGGACTCTCAGCCGAAGACATTGCCTTAATCTGTGGCGAGAAAGTATATGACTCGGCACATATCGGAGATTTCAAAAACAATCCGGAACTCAGAAGCAGCAAAGGATATGGGTTCGGACTTATGAACTGCAAGGGTATTATAGAAAAATATCGCAAGACAAGCCAGTTCTTTTCCGTATGCACATTCGGCATCGAAAGCACACTCGGACAAGGAAGCCGCTTCTTCTTCCGTCTGCCCAAAGGGGTGATGCGCTCCGTCTGCATCATGTTCGCAGTCCTGTTGTGCAGTCTCGGCATGACTTCATGTAATATTTCCGTTTCTGAGAACGACATACAGAACTCAGACGAATGGACTTCGGACGATTCTCTCCTGCACAAAGCATCTGCCTATGCAGACCAAGCATATTATGCAAATGTGGAAGGGAAATATGCTGACGCGCTGCTGTACATAGACTCTGCACGTATCGTACTCAATGAATATTACATTCGGGAAGTGCCTCACGGCACTGAGCTCATGGTGATGGAAGGAGACGGATACATGCCGGAAATAGAACTCTGGGACAAGGGCTTCAACACGGACTATCATGTGATTCTTGATATAAGAAACGAGGCGGCCATAGCTGCATTGGCACTTAACAAATGGCAGCTATATACATACAACAACGAGATATATACACGTTTGTACAAGTTGATAGCGCAGGACAAGAATCTTGAAAATTACTGCAATGCCATCCGGCAAACGAACACCAACAAACAGACGTTCCTGATTATATTTGTTTTTATCTTCGTTTCGGGACTCCTCGTATATTACCTCATATACTATCGTCACAACATTCTTCCGGTATTCAACATGAGGCAGTTGATGCAATTCAACGGTCGTTTGTTCGCTCAGAAAAACGGTGCGGCAACGGAGATTCTGCTACATGGAGTAAGCGATATACGCATGGCAGACGGAATAGGGCTGTGCATCATCAAGGAGAAGGGACACCGGACACAGTATCTTTTCTCGCCATCCTGTCCGGACACAGACATCGCGAAAGAAATAATGAACGTGTGTGTAAAGGAAGCAAAACCCGTCATAAAAGGACAAGGACGCTTCCGCGCCTATCCCCTGACAATGGAAACAGAGGAAGGCGACTGCACTTTCGGAGCCATAGTCATGGTCATGCACGATTCCTATTTGTCAGAGAATGAGGAACCGATATTCCGGCTCATAGCACAGTTCACTGCCATACATTTCTATTATTCTTCAATAAAAATTGATACCGGACAGCAAAACATCGAACAACTTGAGGACGAGAAGAACAGAGCGGAATTGGAGGCGAACAACATACATGTACAGAACATGGTGCTTGACAACTGTCTTTCCACCATAAAACATGAAACGATGTACTATCCTAACAAGATTAAGCTTATAGCCGACAATATGCGAAGGAAAGAGTCTGACAAGCAGACGTTTGAAGACCGGTTAAAGAATATTTCCGAACTCATCAGCTACTATAAAGAGACATTCACACTGCTCTCCTCTTGCGCTTTGCGCCAACTGGACAGGGTGGTATTCAGAAGGAAAACAATTGACGTATCGGTTCTGGCCACCTATACGGAGCACTGTGTCGCAAAGCTCAACAGAAAACACCATATTCAGCTCCAACTACACACAGGAAATGCAGACGGACTGTCCGTCACAGGAGACATTCAAATGCTTGGATACTTGATTGACAATCTTCTGTCACTTTCATACGAACAGAAAACAGACGGGAAACTGTCTCTGACATTCAAGCGTTCAAACGGCTTCGTTGTTTTCAGATATTCCGACACTCGTCTTGCGCCGGATGCAGACAATCCGCAACGCATATTCTATGCCGACAATATAAAATATGAGGCAAGTTCGGACAAGTTGCTATATGCACAGTATCTGATATGCAAACAGATTATACGTGAGCACGATGATTATGTCGGACAAAGAGGATGCCGAATCTATGCAGAAAAAGATCCTGACGAAGGATGTCTTTCCATCGTCTTCACCATTCCGGAAAGAAAAAGAATAAGCTGACATTTACCTTAATATATAAAGAACTGAAAAGAAGAATCAAAGATATGGACAAATTCAAAGTAATCATCGTAGAAGATGTAAAACTGGAGTTGAAAGGAACAGAAGAGATATTTCGCAATGAAATACCTCAAGCAGAAGTAGTAGGAACAGCCATGAATGAGAACGAACTGTGGGAACTGTTGAAGGTACATACCCCTAATCTTGTTCTGCTCGACCTCGGACTGGGAGGCTCCACAACAGTGGGAGTGGATATCTGCCGCGAATTACGGAGAAAATATAAAGAAATACACGTGCTGATATTTACAGGTGAGATTCTGAATGAGAAGCTCTGGGTTGACGCGCTTGATGCAGGTGCAGACGGTATCATCCTGAAGAGCGGCGAACTGCTTACCAAAGGCGACGTGCAAAGTGTGATTGACGGCAAACGAATGGTATTCAATCAGCCTATACTTGAAAAGATTCTCAACCGTTTCCGCCAATCCGTACTGAATGAAAGCAGACGACAGGATGCAATTATAGACTATGATATTGATGAATACGATGAACGTCTGTTGCGCCATCTGGCTCTCGGATATACTAAAGAAATGATAACCAACCTGAAAGGGATGCCTTTCGGAGTGAAATCGCTTGAAAAACGACAGAACGACCTTGTGTCGCGTTTGTTCTCAACAACGGAGCGCACCACCGGAAGCATCAATGCCACCCGGCTTGTGACAAGAGCTTTAGAACTGCGTATTATCGACATTGACAATCTTGAGGCAGATGACGAGTAAAACAAACATACGCACCATACTCAACCGGATGCCTCTGATACTGGCATGTATGGTTCTGGCATTGGCTTTGCTGTCATGGGCCGGCAATGTATATAATCTCGGAATGGAGAACATTCTTTGTGCCGACGGCATAAGATGGGCAACCGCAAACATTGTGACCAATTTCACGGTTGCCCCGCTTGCCGAGGTTATCCTGCTGATTACCGGAGTCAGTGTCATTGCAGAGTCAGGCATACTCACAGCGTTCTCGCCTCTTTCATCACTGAAACAGAAAAGGGCATTGCTCCTTACACTCATTATGTTGGCAGTCTTCTGTCTGCTTATCCTCAGCCTTGTCACTCTGCCCGGAGCGATACTTCTCAATTCTTTTGGAACACTCCACAACTCACCTTTTACCAAGAGCGTTCCCGGACTTCTGCTTGTTGCCACACTGATTGCCGGCAACGGATATGGCTACATGGCAGGACGCTTCACCACCATGCACGATGTCATACTCGCACATACCAAACTTGTCAATGCTGTGTCCGGATATTTTCTCACCATGTTCATGGCTGCACAGTTCATCGGATGTGCGAAATACACCCATGTACTATCTCTGTTTTCTGATGACGAACCGACTGCCATAAGGATTCTGTCATTTATTCTTTACTATATGACTCTCATCCCGTATATAGGAGTCACGTACATCAAGAAAACATAACAACTACAACATTCTTTCATAATTCTTGGCAAGTCCACCTTCACTTGTCTCTTTATAGATGGAAGGCAGGTCGCGTCCGGTTTGCATCATGACAGACAAAACTTTGTCGAAAGAGACAAGATGACTACCGTCAGAAAACGATGAATAAATATTGCAATCCATTGCACGAGCCGCCGCGTACGCATTGCGTTCAATGCAAGGAATCTGTACCATTCCACACACCGGATCACAAGTCATGCCAAGATGATGTTCCAATCCCATTTCAGCCGAATATTCAATCTGCGCCGGACTACCGCCAAACAACTGGCAGGCTGCCGCAGCAGCCATAGCACAAGCCACACCTACCTCGGCCTGACATCCCGCCTCAGCTCCGGATATGGATGCCGTATGTTTCGCCACGTTACCAATCAGCCCGGCTGTGGCTATTGCACGGAGAATCCGCATTTCACTAAAAGAGCGACTTTTCCACAAGTGATACAATATGGCAGGAACCACGCCACATGAACCACACGTAGGAGCAGTGACAATACGTCCTCCCGCCGCATTCTCTTCACTCACAGCAAGCGCATACGAGAAGACAAGTCCCCGCCCATGAAGCGAGGCGGTATATCCGCTTGCCTTAATATGGTATGCCGCTGCCTTACGCTGCAAATGCAAAGGACCGGGAAGCACACCTTCCGCCTCCAGTCCGTTCTCAACGGATTCACGCATGGTGCGCCACACTTCCCTGAGATAGTCCCAGATTTCCACACCTTCGCATTTCTCCACATACTCCCAATAAGAGCGTCCATTGCGTTTGCACCATTGCAAAATGTCGCTAAAATGCTCCATATCGTATATGTCATCAGACTGTTGCATATTTTCGCCTTCTTCAGCAAGTGCTCCGCCACCAACGCTATATACCGTCCATTCATCCATCACATTGCCCATAGCGTCTATGGCTTTGAACATCATTCCATTAGGATGATACGGCAGGAATATACGCGGTTGCCATACAATACTTACCTTGTCTTCAGAACCGAAAACATCAATAATTGCTACATCTGTAAGATGCCCTTTTCCTGTCGCAGCAAGACTGCCGTAGAGAGTAACCTCGAAGTGAGCTGCATCAGGATGTTTTTTCAGAAATTTTTCAGAGGCGAATCGTGGTCCCATTGTATGACTACTTGAAGGACCGTTACCGATACGCAATAGTTCTTTTATAGTTTTCATCATTATTATATTGAAGGTTGTCAATCCATTTTGTCAAAAAGAAAACCCTTAATTGGTATAATCCACTTATATGATTCAAAGTAAACTGCCTACATCTTCTCTAAATTCCAGTTCATACGTTCCGTCTTCCCCAAAAGTGATGCCAATAATATCCAACACCCACGGTTCATCTTCATCAATATGATAAAGTTTCAGATAATGAAGTATAGCACCATACAGATGCCGCACTTTACGCTTGTCAACAGCAGCAAAAGGGCCGCCAAAATCTGATGATGTCCGTGTCTTCACTTCCACAAAATGAAGCACACCTCTGTATTGTGCCACAATGTCGATTTCATATCCTTTGTACAAGTTCCAGTTACGGTGCAACAATCTGAACTTTCTTTTCATAAGAAAAGTTCCGGCAAGCTCTTCTCCCGTCTTTCCCAATTCCGATGCTTTAGACATATCTTATTGTATTATTGTTCTGAACGCATGTTATGAAAATCCAAGACAATGCGAATCTCATTGTAACTCACTTCTTCCGGAAGCACGGCTTTCAATAGTTTCAGCGACACCTCGCTTCCGGCTTTAGCTATCGCCTGACTTATCATATCCATGCGGTCGGCAGAGACCAGTTCGGTGACACTCACTTCGCCTGTCGGAATGAAGCTGGCAAGATGTCCCAGAATAGTGGATTGATTCAATCCTCTCTCCGCTGCAATCTCGTCTATACTTTTTCCTTCACGATACATATTCAGACTGACATTGCGGGTATTTTCCTTTACAGGTTTCAGTTCTTTCATCTTGTCCTTCGTCCTACTCTTCCTTCTCTTTCCGGAGTTTTCTTCGTCTTCCCCATTCAGCATGGACACAGCCTTATCATTCAAATATTGCCGAACAGAGAATCCGTGCCGTGCAACTTTCTCAAAGACTCCAGATTTGGTTTTCAGAGTCATCTTGAAGCTATCTGACGCATTGGCGAACTGTTTCTTCACCGCTTGGTTCACAATATCAATGGACAACCCCGGAAT
This sequence comes from Prevotellaceae bacterium, assembly GCA_021204165.1. Classification (GTDB taxonomy): domain Bacteria; phylum Bacteroidota; class Bacteroidia; order Bacteroidales; family Bacteroidaceae; genus RGIG8745. The sequence goes on along the minus strand of JAJPZU010000153.1, from coordinate 11,418 downwards.
AAGAGTTTCAAATATAGAAGAAAGCGTTGAGGCAAAATATCCGGCAGCTTTCTTTACACGCTCCTGAAGCAAGGCATCACTGACATAATCGGATGAAGACGAAAGAATGGACATATACTGTTTACGGAACTTTACAGCCACATCTACCACACTCTCATCAAAGCGCAGAACAGCATTCTTATAACCATCCAACAATTCAGGGTAAAGTCTATACAAGTGTTCGTCCATCACTCTGACCAGATAGTTCAACTCATACTTCATTGACGTAAAGTCAAACAACTCATCAAGCAAAGCCACAAAATAGACATAACGCATGTCGGCAAGACGGCTTTCCGTCTGCTTCGCCCTCTCCAACTCAGTCCCTATGAACCTTACGACATTCTCATCTATTATCACAGAACTGATGTTCAACGGATTGGCAAGCACAAGCCCCTCAAGAGACCGGCAGCGACTCAACGCAACATATACTTGTCCGTGCGCAAAAGCATCATTAATGTCAATGACAGCGTGGTCAAAAGTCAACCCTTGGCTCTTATGTACAGTAATCGCCCATGCCAGCCGCAACGGATACTGCCTGAATGTACCGTCAACCTCTTCCTTTATCTCTTTCGTATTTTCATCTATGATGTACTTCATATTCTCCCACTCCATCTGCTCCACTTCTATCGGAGTTTCATCCTCCGCACATCTGACCAGAATACGATTACTGCTAACACCGGTAACAACCCCTATTTTTCCGTTGTAGAAACGATGCTCTCCGGAAATATCATTCTTTATAAACATAACCTGAGCGCCACACTTCAACACGAGATTCTCTTCCGCAGGAAATGACTGTTCAGGAAAGTTTCCGGTTACTCCTGCCCTGAAATTAAACTCTCGGGAATCGAGACTATCCAGTTTCTGTTCATTATATCTCTGCGCCATATAGTTGTGAGTCGTCAGACGAATATAATTCTCATCCTCTTTTGGCATAAAATCAGGAACATATCGGCTGTTAAGCATAGAGAGCGTATTTGCATCTATACGGTTGTTGCGTATATTGGCAAGCATGGCAATAAAATCGGAGTCTGTTTGCCTGTATATCTTTCTCAGCTCTATAGTCACATACTGTATCTGCGCCAAAGCTTTACTACCGAAGAAATAAGGAGTATCATAATATCTGCCGAGTATATCCCAGTCACGGTCTGTCGCCACAGGTGCAAGTTGCTGCAAGTCACCTATCATCAGAAGCTGCACACCACCGAAAGGCTTGCTGCGGTCACGGTACTTCCTCAGTACAGAATCTACAGCATCCAGCAAATCACAGCGCACCATACTGATTTCGTCAATGACAACAAGGTCAAGGCTCTTTATCAGATTCTTCTTTTCCTTTCCAAACCGATAATGCATATTGGAATCCCTATAATTCATCTCAGGAATATACGGAGTGAAAGGCAACTGAAAAAACGAATGTATGGTCACTCCTTGTGCATTGATGGCAGCCACTCCGGTAGGAGCCACAACAATCATCCGCTTCGGAGAAGATTCCTTTAATCTACGCAGAAATGTAGTCTTCCCTGTTCCTGCTTTTCCTGTCAGGAACACACTTATATTAGTACTTTCGATGAACTGCCATGCAAGCTCCATCTCTTTGTTATCATCCATGACCAAAGGTTTTGAATATGTTTTATATGCCCATCAGTTTTCAATTTCTGTTATTCCGTCCGAACAGTCTGTCAATAAGGTCACTCCGTCCCATTCTACGCAGCTCACCCATGATTTTTCTCCTCTCTTCCGGTTTGTACCAAAAGAAGAACTGCCTTTGCGCAAGTTTGTCCTTCGACGTTTTTGCCGAAAACACCGGTTCAAGCGTATAAGGATGAAGCCCTGAATACCATGCTTCCGTACTCACCGTCATAGGAGTAGGTGTAAAGTCCTGCACTTGTTCAAGTTTGAAATCCAGATTTTTTGTCAACACAGCAAGCTCCGCCATGTCTTCCGCTGTACATCCGGGATGACTGCTAATAAAATAAGGTATAAGTTGCTGGTTCAGATACTCCTCACGATTTATCTTGTCGAATATGCGCTTAAAGTCATAAAAAAGCTTGAACGAAGGCTTTCTCATCAGATAAAGCACTCTGTCAGAAGTATGTTCCGGTGCCACCTTCAGTCTTCCGCTCACATGTTTCACTATAAGTTCGCGCATATACTTTGCATTCACCTTATTCACCCTGTCATCGCCACTGTCATGCAACAACAAGTCATAGCGTACACCGCTTCCGATAAAACTCTTTTTTATTTCCGGAAGAGCATCCACCGCATGATATATGTCGAGCAACCGACTATGATCTGTATTCAAGTTCTTGCATATCTGCGGATATATACACGACGGACGCTTACATTTATGGCATATCTCAAGGTTCTTGCCTTGCATGGAATACATATTCGCACTCGGTCCGCCAAGGTCACTCAAATATCCCTTGAAATCAGGCATCTTCACAATCGCTTTCACCTCCTTCAAGATGCTCTCCTTACTGCGGTTCACAATGAACTTTCCCTGATGGGCGGAGATGGTACAGAAAGCACAACCGCCGAAGCATCCCCGATGCAGACATACGGAGAATTTTATCATATCGTATGCAGGAATGCGCTTATTCTTATATTTAGGATGCGGCAACCTCGTATAAGGCAAATCAAACGAATAGTCCAGTTCATCCTGCGTAAGCGGCTGATAAGGAGGATATACCACAGCGTACTTTCCATCCACTTCTTGCAGTATGCGCTGTGCTTCATACTTGTTCGACTCTTCTTCTATGTGCCGAAAGTTCTCAGCCTGACAACGTTTGTCTGCAAGACATTGCGAATGAGAATGCAGCACAATATCGTCGTTCTTTATACCCTGAGGTATCTCCCTTTTCTCCAACAACACCACAGTCTGACGCTGCGGAAAACGGAGCATCAGATTACGAAACAGCTTGGTATCTACTTCTCTTCCCTGTTCTGCAAGCAGCCTTGCAAGCGAAGTCACAGGCTTCTCCCCCATCCCATAGACAAGCAAATCGGCACCACTGCTATACAGTATGGTCGGTTCGAGTCTGTCATGCCAATAGTCGTAATGAGTAAGCCTGCGAAGAGAAGCCTCTATTCCGCCAATCACCACAGGAACATCCGGATAGAGCTGCTTCAGTATCCGGGTATAGACAATAGTAGGATATTCCGGTCGCATATCATGACGCCCGTCCGGCGAATAGGCATCTTCTGACCGCAATCGCTTGTTTGCCGTATATTTGTTGACCATCGAATCCATACATCCGGGAGAAATACCGAAAAACAATCTCGGTCGTCCCAGCCTCTTGAAGTCACGCAAATCCCCGTGCCAGTCCGGCTGAGGAACAATTGCCACCCGAAGTCCTTCCGCCTCAAGCAGCCTACCTATGACCGCAACTCCAAACGACGGATGATCCACGTATGCATCGCCGCTGAACAGGATGACATCCAACTCGTCCCATCCTCTCAACTCCACTTCCTTTTTTGTCGTCGGCAGCCAGTCCGTCAGTCTATGTTCATTCATCGGCTGATACAGCTTCGTCCCGGGTATCCTCTTCATCCTGATGCTCATCACTCCAGCTCACATAAAGCATGATGAGTTCTTTCAGACCAAATGTCTTCATATTGTCATGATAGAGCACATTGTAGCATAAATCAATAAGGTCTTTACACTCTTCATTCCTCATGATATATGACTTCACATTACATTTCAGTTTGTCAAGTGTCTCCTCGTCAACAATACCGCTGCTTGGCACAAGTCCCTTGAACAATGAATACTTCTCAATTGTTTGCAGATTCTCTTCTGAAACTTCTATACTTCTTGTTCCAGAAGCATTGCTCTGTATTCTGTACATATAAATTGTATTTGTTTATATAAATATGTTGTCTTTATTTCATTTCTTACACAGGAAGCTGATTATAGCCCCCATAAGGCGGTCGCGGAGAGAGCCTTCGACAATACATTCAAGCGGAAAACCAAGTGTCACCGCCTTGCAGTCCGCCCCATCGTATGCTATTCCGGCAGTCTGCCCGTTGCCGTACAGCAGCATGGCAAAAGCCTTATTGTCCGCTTTCAGCACTTCCGGCGACGGCACACTGTAAGACTGGGGATTCATCTCTCTAAAGATGCTGAACGTCAGGCCACATCCATTCACTCCATCCACAAGTTTACTTGCCACCGCCCCATCATACTGCGCATGAAGCGACGGACACCGCACACCTCCCTGCTTCATCAGATTACCTCCGCTCACAAGCACTCGCCCGCCTTTGCGGCAATAATTCTCTATCATCTGCGACATTCTGCCATCGAAATTCTTCTGAACACCGTATATCACATCAACCATCCTATAATGTTCCAAACGAACATCACCGTTGAGGACTGCCCCTTCGCTTGCTGAAGCAAACGAATGCCTGCCTTCCAACCTTATGGCTCTTCCATGAACAGACACATAATCAAACGTGTTGCCCATTACAATTTTGCCTTCCAGTTCACTGCCGCTATATCCAAGACCACTCTTTGTCTCCGAACCGATATTCGCTTTATTGAAACTCAACTGTCTTCCGCAGAATCCGGCAAAAGCACCATACTGCACACCGGGGTCGGCATCGAGGTCAAAGCCCTGTTCTTTCTCCGAATCAATCACAGCCGGACCTTCAAGACGCGTAAAAGCATTCACCACCAAAACAGTTCCTTCGTTCTTGGAAGAAATACATGCCGACAAGGTTTCCGACGGAAAACTCTCACCACCCTTGTTCACTGCCGCAACCTTAAAAGAATAGACCATATCCGGCAAAAGGTCAATAGAGCAAGATGTCCCCTTGACAACCACACCGTTATCAAAGCCCTGATAGCCGGAACGTGTATATACAATATAATGTGTCGGCTCTGCCGTAGGCTCCAGTTCATCTTTTGTCGGAGTCCATCGCAGTTCGGCTGTCCGCTTCTTCTCGTTCAGAGCCACAGAAAAGTTCTTCACGGGAAGAGGCTGTATCACATAACTGCGATTGTGTTCCGTTGCCACAAACTTGACAAAGCTCTTATAGACGGAACGACAAAAATCAAATTTGAACGGCGGATCATACCCTTTACGCATATCGGCAAAGTTCTGATGAGAAAGCATCTCAAGAATACATGCCGGCACCATCGGTTCCCTTGCCTCTCCATAGTTACGGTTCCACAACTGCCGTATCGTCCATCCGTATTTCTTCAAGTCTCTTGACAAGTTGGTAAGCAACATGCTCGACAAATCGCGATTCACATAACGATCAAGTCCTGCTCCCGTCAAACCGTCATTAAAGTCAGTCTTGTATATCGACAATGTACCCACATAGTCATCCGTCCGCGAAAATCCCGCATCCGTATGAAATGCCACAGAAAGTTCAAACGGTACACCGAGTCCGTCACGCTGCGGGTTATAGACAGAGCCTCCAGACAAGAAATTCAAGGTCTGTGAACGACTGTTTATGTCACTGCGATAATCATCACCGGAGAATGATTCATGCACATCGCAAGGCATTCCATACCATTGTGCAGAATATTTTGCAGCCTCCGCCCATCTGGGCAAACCGCTCGTATGCAAGTCCGATACACCGTTTCCACGTGCCACATTTCCCATACCGCCTCCGAAACGCACGGCATCGGCACTTACCTCACCATTCTCACCGCTCCGGTTTGAAAGCACAACCATGCCATAGTCATGCACACCTTTATCAAACTCAAAGGTTCCAAGATAGACCCATGTGCCTCCTCCAATCTTCTGGTTCACCTGAAATTCTGTCATGCCACCTTTATGATACACCGTATAGTGCGCGTCAGACACACTGTTGGGCAGAGTTCTGTACGACACATAGACTGCATACCGCCCTTCATCCGGTATATCCGGAATCCACTCCGCAAACGATTCATTCTTCTCATCCCGTGTAGTGGCTATATAGCGCGACGTTCCATAGGTAAAAGGCGAGTCACACGGCAGATAGACTTCTTTCGTATTCGCAAAACCATCTCCCGAGGCAATATGCCATATCTTCTTGTTGTTCTTTTTCCTTGCACCCTCTATATACATGCCGTCCTTGTGCGGATTGTCATTATCCACAATCACCTCATGGCTTTGCCAGTCTCGTTCACGAGGAGTAAAGACCACAGCCCCGGCATTCTCCAACATCGGTATGATATAAGGAACGACAAACGTCTGCGAGAACAAGTCCTCTGTCGTGCAAAACAAGCGCGGCCGTTGCCATCTCCATTCGTTCTTGTCCGAATGGAAATAACGTCCGTGGCTTTGCCACAACGATATATGCGCCCCTTCAAGTCCGGACGAGGCCGAATACGGACGGCTGATGTTCTTCACCCAAGGAGCACCGTGGTATGTCTTAGTCCACAGCCTTGCCATGTCCTTCTTTCCGTTTCTGAAAAAGTTAGGCACAAGCTCTTCTATCGGTCTGTCGTCTGTGATGACCTGTATTTCGTACTCCCTCAACTTCTTCGGAAGAAGCTGACGGAGTTCCGAATAAATCCTATCGACATCACTCTCCGTGAAGTGCTGCTCCTGAAAGCCTCCTCCTGCCACGATGGTTATCATCTTCTGTTCCGCATCCACATTGCAACTCTTCAACTTCGTCCTTGCAATCTTGGCATCAGCACGCTCATACCGGTCAAAATAGTCACTGACTATTCCCTGTATATTCTGTGCCCTGACAGAAAGGGTACATATCAGCAATTGTAATATAACAATGATATATCTTGTCATGCAATCAAATTCTTTAACAATCCGAATATAAAAGTTCAAACTCTCCATCGCTTCAGTTTCTGAACACAAGTCTGCCGAATCCTACCAGTTTGTCATATCTCGTACCGAAAGCACGGTGATATACATACACATAGTATTCGTTTTCAGTCTGATAGAAATCGCCTTCCGTAAAAGAAGTAAGTCCCGCACCGCCATCGTCAGGCACAAACAGATACTGATAGTTATACGAACCTTGCTTCAAGGGTATCACTATTTCATACGCATGTTCCATCAGATTATAGTCCATCCTATACTGTTCGCACAGCCTGTTGTTCGTCAGTTCTCCGTTTATATAGATGTTTCCGCCCGCCACTTGCGGCATTTCCAGACGGAAATGAGTGAAGAAATAGTCACTCTCCGTCTCATTCATCTCATTGTCGCCGTTCCTCACCCAGTAGCGTCCGCCCTGATCTTCATCATATACATAATTTCGCCGGGGCCGGTCTGCAAATATTTCTGCATGGTAATAAGGGTCTGAATACACCATACGCTCTACACGCATCGTCGGAGTGCGCTCGTCAAGAATCTCGAAACGCCGGTATTCGTTGCCGGCATTGAAGATGAGCTGACGGTTGTGGTTGTATATCAGCTGATCCATGCGCATATAAGTGGGGCGCAGTCCGCTCACACAGTTGTCCCACCTCCTGTTCTGGCATACCACAGGCTTGAACTCCTCCTGCGGATTATTCGCCTGATAGCCACGGTAATTAATATTGAAACTCAGCTGCTGATGCGACTTGTTGGTGTCAATGTCCGTATTTCCACTTACGGTTATATCTACTCCCACTCTGGACTCCAACACACTGAAACAGGCTCTCGCCACAGGTTCTTCACCATCATCCGCAAATATATCCATACGATAATTGCCGCTGACCAGAAGTTTTATATCCTCATTCGGTATGCGTACAGAATAATGGTTATACTCCATTTCCGTATTCATCGACTGCTCATAGTCTTCTATTCTGTTCCCGTTGAATCCGCTCAGATATTCACTCTCAAGCAAGTCGGAGCGTTTCCAGTCCGCATTGCAGTGTACTATACTATAAGTATATCTGACATAGCTATGCTGAAGGTCGTCGAAGCTCACTTCCACAAAATTACCGCCGCCAAGCAGCATGACGGGCGGTTCTCCCCATTCGCCATTGACCTCCACTTGTATGCTTTTCAGATTGTCGGCAAACACTGCGTTCTCCTGTGCCGCAAGCCGTCCGGCAGACATGCAAATAAACAAAGAATATATGATTAGAAATTTCCACATGCTCATACAGATTTATCGTCAGACTCTAACCAGCGGATGCTTGCAGTATTCCCTGATGCCGCATTTGTCGCACTTAGGACTGCGTGCCGTACACACATACCGTCCATGCAGCAGAAGCCAGTGGTGCGCTCTCGGAACAAGCTCTCCGGGAATATGCTTGACAAGTTCCTGTTCCACAGCATACGGTGTGGTACACTTGTCACTCACCAGACCAAGGCGGTGGCTCACACGAAAGATATGCGTATCGACAGCCATTGCAGCCTTGTTGAACACCACAGCCTGAATGACATTGGCGGTCTTGCGCCCCACTCCCGGCAGCTGTACAAGCTCATCCAGCGTGGCAGGCACTTCGCCGCCAAACCGTGTGAGCAGCATACGTGCCATGCCGACAAGATGCTTCGCCTTGTTATTGGGATAGCTCACACTGCGTATGTACTCATAGATGACATCTGACTCAGCTTCCGCCATGACCTCCGCCGTAGGATAGTCGGCAAAGAGTTTCGGTGTGACCATATTCACACGCTTGTCCGTACACTGTGCAGACAATATCACGGCTACAAGGAGCTGAAACGGACTTTCATACTTCAGTTCCGTCTCGACTTCCGGCATTTCCTTCTCAAAATATCTTACGATTGCATCAAATTGTTCCTGCTTTCTCATGTCTGTCCTTACTTATTCCGAATATGGTTGACCATACACTTATTTTTATTTTGCAAACTTACATAATTTATTCAACTTTAGCAAGTTCACATTCCCTATAAACATCATATTTTACCCTCCACCGAAACATGCCAACCGGCATATTCTTGGTGGAGGGCAAGAACATAAAATCTATAAGTCGAAAAAAACGCTTATGCTATCTGAGCCTGTCGAGCGAGCGCACCAGAGCCTCGTCCTTTCTGATGCCATGTATGGCAAGCGCATTGAGTATCAGGCATAAGACCGGATAGACGGCTGCCACGGACAGATGAAACCCTACTGACTCGGAAGCTCCCGAGCCGAAAGTGTCGAGTTTCAGCAGATAGACATACGCAAAAAAGGCATAGACTCCTATATAGCCCACAAGCAAAATGGAGCTGAACACGCAAAGACGCAGCTGACGCATACGCTTCCGGAACAGCAGCAGACTGACGAGAGAGGTCAGAAGCACCAATATCAGAAGCACTCCCAGTGCCCACGGACCGGTACAGTCCATCGACTTAAACGCGCCCTCTGCACTAAAAGTGAAATTTGAAAACTCAGCTACTGTGTTTCCCTCGCTTGTATAATATGCCACATCACTGCACAGTCCGGCAATGCAAAGCATACATATAATGGCAAGCCATACGGTTTGGATTCTCTGAATCATATTAAATTTAAAGATTAAAATAAAGAAAGGACACACGCAGAACAAGCGTACAGGGAATACAGCAGCCAAGACTCATGATTCCAACAAACTGAAGATTGGCAAACCGCACCATAATGCCTGTCGCCAATCTTCAAGTACTTATTCTACGCTCTGTAAAATTCTCGTATTAGTTGTTGTTAAGCTTCTCTGCTGTTTCCTTTGCCGGATTGCGGTAGTAGATATTGTCTTCAAGAAACTCCTGTGTTGCAATGAGAGTCGGCTTAGGAAGACGCTCATAATAACGAGAAATCTGTATCTGCTCCTCGTTCTCAAAAATCTCTTCAAGATTATCGCTTGTAGAACCGAACTCCTGCAACTTCTTTGAAAGTTCCTCCTTTATTGTCACAGAAATCTGGTTAGCACGTTTGCCGATAATCGAAATTGTTTCGTAAACATTGTTGGTGTCTCTGCAAAAGTCCATCAGATTACGAGTGACTGTGGTTGCAGGAGCATTTGTTTTCTTGTAGTCCATATTTATTTTTTTTGTTATTTCGCAAATGTATCAAACTCTCCGTAAACATAGAAGGGAGGAGAACCCCTGTAAAAAAACGTTTTCCTTGCTACACGGATTTCTTCACCTTCGCATTGGCATGGCGGAAAATCTGGTCAGCCTCCTTCATGTATTTACTGTCAGGAAACTCATTCTTAAATCCGTAGTATTCATCTATCGTTTCTCTGAAACGCTCGTCTATTTTCTCTTCCACACTCTTCACCGCAAGCTGGTAGCGGGCACGAAGGATGAGAATGTAAAGGTCTTCACGAAGCGATGTGTAAGGATAAGACTTCAACGCGTTCTCAGCCGTAATGATGCTCGCCTCGTAGTTGCTTCCTCCGTTGGCACAGTTTCCCACGTATGAACCTAAATTATAGTAGAGCTTGGCAGAGTCATATTCCTTCTGCACAAGGCGGTTCTGAAGCTGGAAAATCATGTCGTTGACCTCCTCCCGCCTGTTTGAATACGGGAAAAATTCGAGGAAGTCCTGCAACTGATTGATAGCCGTATAAGTAGGAGTCTGGTCAAGACGCGGATCCGGCGACTGCATGAACGAAGCCTTTCCGCTGTAGAAGCGCGCCTCTTCCGTGTAATCGCCCTTAGGATAGGTCTTGTAGTAGCGGTCGAAGTACATGGTCGATGTCTCATAGTCAGCAAGGTTGTAGTAGCACATACCCAGCATGAACAAAGATTCCTCTGCCTTGTCAGTACCTTTGAGAATCATCACAAGCTCCTCCAACAACTGATAAGATTTTGTATATTGTCCGGCTGCATAAAATTCTTTTGCAGCCTCATATTTATAGTCGTAATTGGTCGTTTTGAGCAGATTGTTGTAACTGTTGCATGAAACAAGCATAGCCGAAACAACTGTTGCAATCAGAAATACCTTTCTCATATAATTATAAAATGTGGTGCAAAGTTACACATTCAACACGATATAGGCAACAATGTGTTTGAGTTTTTAGAAGCCGTTTTAAATTTACTTAAGTTTCGCCAAGTTGAAATTGCCTGTAAAATAAAAATATCTGCACAGAGAGAAATGGAAAATGATGCAGAGAGAAATGGAAATTTGCACAGCGAGGAATAAAAAACAGTGCGCAGAAAACTTTAATCGGCACTGCCGTTTTTATAATCGGCAGTGCAGTTTATATAATCAGCAGTGCCGTTTATATAATCGGCACTGCTGATTAAAGTTTTCTGCGCACTGTTTTTAGTTTTTATCTGCATCATTCTTCATTTTTCTCTGCATCATTTTTCATTTTTCTCTGCACATACAATATGTTTTCAGCGCATTGTCCGGATATAATTAGAAGCTGTTTTAAAATGATTATAATTCAAGTAGATAATGCAATAAATTCCTCGTATATATTTAGCAGGCTGTGTTCACAGACTCCTCATGTGTATTTAGCAGACGTATTCGACAGACTCCTCCGTCGCTACCGCGACACCTCCCCTAACTTAGGGGAGG
>JAJPZU010000242.1 GCA_021204165.1 Prevotellaceae bacterium | reverse complement strand
CTTGGCTCCTCCCCTAAGTTAGGGGAGGTGGCGCGGTAGCGACGGAGGAGTCTGTGAACACAACCTGCTAAATATCCATGAGGAGTCTGTCGAAAACATCCCACTAAATATACATAAGGAGTCTGTGAACACAACCCGCTAAATATACATGAGGCGACACCCTGCCAAATATACACGGAGGAGTATCTACCCCCCCCGCTAACCAGCAATGTTATTTCAGAGAGTATATTCACGACCTCTTAAAAGCACCATATTCACCACTGTCCGAACATTACAAGAGCAGATTTGTTATGAATAAAAAACAAGATTAGATTATGATTATAGAAAAAATTATCGCCAGAGAAATCCTCGATTCTCGCGGCAATCCAACAGTAGAAGTTGACGTCAGACTTGAAAGCGGTGTCATGGGGCGCGCATCGGTTCCTTCCGGAGCCTCAACAGGCGAACATGAAGCACTTGAACTGCGCGACGGAGACCATAAGCGTTATGGCGGCAAAGGAACTCTCAAAGCCATAGAGAACGTGAATACCGTCATCGCTCCGGCTCTCATCGGAATGTCCGCGCTCAATCAGCGCGCCATAGACATGGAAATGCTTCGTCTTGACGGCACAACCACTAAATCGAATCTTGGTGCGAATGCCATTCTCGGTGTGTCGCTTGCCGTAGCCAAAGCTGCCGCCAACCATCTGGACATCCCGCTCTACAAATATATCGGAGGAGTCAACACCTATATAATGCCTGTACCTATGATGAATATCATCAACGGCGGTTCGCACAGTGATGCCCCAATCGCCTTTCAGGAGTTTATGATTCGCCCCGTGGGTGCACCTTCATTCCGCGAGGGGCTGCGCATGGGCGCAGAGGTGTTCCACGCCTTGAAGAAGGTGCTCCACGGGCGCGGACTCTCCACAGCTGTCGGCGACGAGGGAGGGTTTGCCCCTAATCTGGAAGGGACGGAGGACGCTCTCAATGTCATTGTGGAAGCCATACAAGCGGCGGGCTACACTCCCGGAAAAGACATCACCATCGGCATGGACTGTGCCTCATCGGAATTTTATCATGACGGAATATATGACTACACGGTGTTTGAAGGGGCAAAGGGCAAACAGAGAACAGCTGAAGAACAAATTGCTTATCTGGAACAGCTGACAGACCGTTATCCTATCGACTCCATAGAAGACGGAATGAGCGAGAACGACTGGGAGGGATGGAAGGCACTGACTTTGCGTATCGGACACCGCTGTCAGCTCGTAGGCGACGACCTCTTCGTGACAAACGTCAACTTCCTTTCGCGAGGCATTGCACTGGAATGTGCCAATTCGATACTGATAAAAGTAAATCAAATCGGTTCGTTGAGCGAAACTCTTGATGCCGTGAACATGGCGCATCGCCACGGCTACACCACAGTCATATCCCACCGCTCCGGCGAGACGGAGGACTCAACCATTGCCGACATTGCCGTTGCCATGAACAGCGGACAAATCAAGACCGGTTCACTGAGCCGTTCCGACCGCATGGCAAAGTACAACCAGCTGCTGCGAATAAAAGAGGAGCTTGGTCATCTTGCCGTGTATGGCTACAGGGATTAGACTGAGCGGCACATTCTTTTCATAAATAATATCAACTCCAAAACAAGCATTCTGTCCGTCTCCGGTAGTTGTGAGACGGACAGAACGCTTGCTTATAACTATTATCTTTAAAACATTTCTCTTTTTTACAGAAAGAGACATCAAAGACTACCCGCTTAAATGTGACAACAACAGACACAGAGACTTTTACTGCTGATGCTTTCGGCATACCTAAACATGCTCTACTGCTAATAATGCTTGTAGCCGCCATCATTACACCGCCAGACCTTATGACACTCATACTCGTAAGCATTCCACTCTATATCTTATATGAAATAAGTATAAGAGTGGCGAGACGGTATGAAAAGAGAAGTAAATACAAGTAGAATCTCCGTGTATCAATCTTCGCATTCGTTTTTATATGGCAAAATCTTGGAGAGCAAACACCTGCTCTCCAAGATTTTGCCATATAAAGGTATTCATGATAAAACAAGCTTAACGAAGAATGATTTTAATGGGGCGGCATTACCTCCTCCGGTTCCACCTCCGAATTGCGCGAACATCTTCGACAAAACATATAATCTATCGAATAGCGTCCGGGACCGGAGATATACATGAGTACAAAGCTCACAAGATAAATCAGTGCAAGTTCTTTTGCCGGCATCGGATCAGAGGCATGTACCATAAAGAAGGCAACCGCCATATTTATAATCATAGGTATCATCGCCAAACGATAAAGGAAACCGAACATAAATGCCACCGAACAGATTAGTTCTGCAAAGATGACCAATATCAGCGACAAATGACTGCCTATATGAAGCGGGTCCGGGAATACATCGACAAGCGTCTTATAAGAAGCCCATTTCTCCACACCGTGATTGAGAAACAACATTCCCAATATAATTCTTGCAGAAAGCAACTGTATTGACACGAGTGTGGATGAGGGTTGCGAAGGAAAAAGAATTTTTTTCATCATAGCTGTTGGGATTAATTCGTTTATACTATACTTTTGTCCGTAAAACAGAATAAAACGCGCTTTTGTTCATGCCCGACACCCCAAACTACAGTTTCTTCTGTGTCCCCTACCTTATCTCTCCAAGAATCTTGTTCAGCAAATAGGTGGCATTCATATTGCGAGCCACACCCCTGCTCATCTTATAAGAATAAATTACATTTTCCGCCATCTCTATCTCAAAACAATAGTTTCTATACGGCGAGTTCTCCGTTTCAAGTTTTGAAAGCTCCAAATCATGTGTCGCCACAATGCCAGCCACATTATAGTTCATCACATATTCCAGAAACAAACGCGAACCGTGCAATTTATCAGCCGAATTTGTTCCACGAAGAATCTCGTCAAGAATAATAAAGGTGTATGTATTCGCTTTGCAATATCTGATGAGCTGTTCCAGCCTTATCAGTTCCGCATTAAAATAAGATATATTCCTGTTCAAATCATCTGTGGTTCTCATATTGGAGAACAAGCGCATGAGAGAAAAAGAGAACCGGGAGGCACACACCGGAAGCCCTGCATTCGCCATGACAAGATTTACTCCCACTGTACGCAGGAGCGTGCTTTTACCTGCCATATTCGCTCCCGTGACGATGAACATTTCCCCTTTCTTCAAGACAATATCATTGGTCACCGCCTTCTCACGAGATAAAAACGGATGATACACCTCTCCTGCCTCTATCGCAATAGAGTCATCCGCCGAAACAACCGGATAAGCATTGTGAGCATGACTAAAGGCATAGTTTCCCAGCGAAACAAAAGCATCTATATCCGCAATGGAGTCTGCCCATCCGCCTACACAAGACATATATCTGCGCTTCCACAGAAGCAACATACGTATCATCATTATGTCGGAAAGGAAAAGCCCTTCCAGCACAAGATACATAATGAAATTTCCTCTCAGCTCTATGTTCGACAATATTCTTGACACACGTTTGAATGCCTTGTCTGCACTGCCACTATCATTAAACAGCCTGTCCTTGGCTGATTTCAATATCGAAGACCGGAAATCCGCCTCACGGATTTTACCCAGCAGCACCCCGTATTTGTCAAATTCCTTTCTCAGGCTCACCATCTCCGCAAAAAGCTTCTGCCGTGTCTCGGACCAGAAGCCGACATAAACCAGATTGAAGACAAACAACAGGGAAGGAACCGCATCCGGCACCCATCCCAACAAAGCACCCGACAGTGAGAGCCAGAATGCCACAAACGGCATCCACCACATCCACACAAAGCGAGAAGAGAGCAACATATCCCCTTCCACAACATACTGTTTCACACACAACAAAACTACCCTGATGCGGCTTACCGTATATTA
>JAJPZU010000117.1 GCA_021204165.1 Prevotellaceae bacterium | reverse complement strand
TACAGTATATATAGATTGATAATCATATTGGCATTTGTTTTGAATGTGGCGGTAAGCTATGCAGCGAATGACGGGATGGCGGGTTCGGCATCTTCCTTGAAGGAAATGGGTTTTGAAAATGTCCGAGTCAGCGTCGTTGATGGTGTGGTATATGCTGCTGTGGAGGCAACAGCCTATCGTGGCACTTTTAGGGGGGGCAGGTGTTGCTTTGAACAAACTTGCTGCCGATTTTCCTGATGCAACAATGTTTGAGCTTGTCATCCTTGAATATAAAGTACCGGAAGTTCATGTACATGCGGTAAAGGAGCATGGTAAGTGGACAGTGGGTGTTGATTATGCTGTGGACGGTGTGATGGATAATTTGAAGATGGTGGAGCAACTGGGCAACTCGACGGGTAAAGTTGATGTGACGTTTTACCCGATGGTTTCTATTGACAATCATCGTTTTGATAAATTATGCGAATACTTGGTCTGTCTTGCACCTTCGTTTGAGACAACACTGTGGAAGGGGAACAGGGTGACTGTTCAGCCGATATTCCCGGTAGCGGGTAATGTGGCGAAGGGCAGTTCCGACACTTATGTGCATTTGGGGGTGGCAAGTCTGCAACAGAGATTCCTGAACTCTAATAGATGGTATGGTGATATAGCCGGAGGATTTTTCCTATATGACAGGGTGGGGGTACATGCCAAACTTGGATATAAAGCAAACAAGAATCTGGGCTTAACTCTGCAATTGGGATTGACAGGGGATGCGTATGTGGATGGTGACGGATATAATGTATCGAAACCGGACAGATTCAATTTTATGCTGAAAGCAGACTATTATGAACCTAACACAAGACTACAGTGCAGTCTTTCTGCCGGACGGTTTGTGTATGGTGGTTATGGTGCCAGGCTTGATTGTACGCGTCACTTTGGCGAATATGCCATAGGGCTTTACGGGATACTTACCGGCGGAGAGCATAATGCGGGTTTCCATTTTGCGATTCCATTCGGAGGAAAAAGTCAGAGGCGAAAGGGTGCGTTGCGCTTGCGTCTGCCTCAGTATTTTGACTGGGAATATAGCATGGTTTCATACTATAAATACTCTTTTGAAAATATGGGGCAGGAATACGAGGAGCGTCCTGACAAGAACCGGTCGGCGCATTATTGGCAAGCCGGGTATATAGAGCAGTATTTGCAGAAATTCTTGGATGGACAAATCAGATAGTGCTCTTGCAAAAATATGGATTAATTAAAATTTTTATATTATCAATTTAAATTCAAAATGTTATGAGAAAAATTAATTTTCTTTTCGGAGTTCTTGCTGTAGCAGCAACGGGACTCTTGAGTTCTTGTGATTGGAGCGATAGCGAAATTGATGCTGAGGTGAAACCGGAAGTATCAACACCTTCTTTGGATGGAAACTCTTTGGTTGTAAACACCAACGTGCCTGCTTCAATTACAGTGAATGGCGAGACTAAGGCAGGACAGAATGCAACATTTGCTGTTTCGGGCGATGCTGCTGAAGTAAAGGTTACTGCTGCTGGTTATACAGAACAGACAGTGAATGTTAAGTTCGGTGAGAACTCTATGCTGTCTATTGATGTTCAGTTGGTAAAGGAATCTACTAATAAAGTTGCACAGAGTGTAGCTAAGGGTACAACTGTAACTAACGATACAGAAAATCAGAATTCTACAAGCATTGACGCTTCTATAGTAGTACCTGAAGATGTTGTGATTAGTGAAAATACTACTGATGAATTCAGTGTTGTTGCTTATACTCCGGCAGAAACAGGCGAGCAGAATGTGAATGTAGGTTCAGACGTTGAACTTCCGGTTTTGGCTCTTAGTTGTACACCGTCAGGTGCAAAATTCAGTAGCCCTGTTACTCTTACAGCTTCTACAAAGGATGCTGAAGGTTGTGAGGTTGTTTGTGTGAATGGTGATGAATCTGTAACTGCAACTGCAACTGCGAACTCTGTATCAGCAGAGGTTGACCATTTCTCTGTATGGAATTTTGTTTTGAAGGCAGAAGTTGTGAAAATGGATGAGTCTGTAGAAGTGAAGACTGGTTCTATTCTTCTGGCAGTAGGTAAGAATACAATTACTTATACTCAGAAGTATGGTTTTGAAGCTACAGGTGCTCAGAATGGTGGTCTGATTTCTAATTTCCTTGTTAATCAGTTTGGTAAGGCTGGTAGCATAACTAAATCAGCTGAGATAACATCTGACAAAGTTGGTTCTGCTGACTATACAGTGAAGCAGGCTGTGAAAACATATACATTCAAATCAGGTAACAAAACATTTACAGCTAAGGTTTATGGTACTGTGACTGTAACAATTGACAGCACAACACCTGATACATCTGGTCACTCAGGTGGTGCAGGTAAATAATTTTTTATTTGCTTTAGGGATTATTTGAGTTCCTGAATAAATGGACAAAGGAGGAGTATGCAGCAATGGCATACCCTCCTTTTGTCGTAGTATAAGGATTTTGTCTTTTTTTATTGCTGTCGGTATTTTCATAAAAGACAATAAAATGTTATTTTTGCATCCTTATAAAGTAATTTTTATGAAGAAAAACGATTGGAAAGAACGTCTTGGAATGGTGTATTCCACGAATAAGGATTTTGACTTTGAATATGAAGATGCTGATGATGTGGAGACTCTGCCGAAGACACAGCAGCGTTTGCGGGTTAATATAGAGAAGAATGGAAGAGGTGGAAAGATTGTGACCTTGGTCAAAGGATTTGTTGGTAGGAATGATGATTTAAAAGATTTGTCCAAGATGTTGAAAGTGAAATGTGGAGTTGGAGGTACTGCAAAGGATGGAGAGATTGTCATTCAAGGCGATTTCAAGACGAGGGTTATAGAGCTGCTCCGTGCAGATGGGTATTCAGACACTAAATAGCTAACATTCTGCTGATAGTACTGTCAATAACTTGTGGATAAAAAAATACTAAAACGATAATAGTCCCATAGAAAAACTGTACCTTTGCCATTATGAAAATGTGTGGTCATGTTTTTGAGTCATGTATTTCATGAACATGCTGACATTGCATGATATTGTAAAATTGAATGGAAAAATAAAACTTTTATGGGTAAAATCATTGCATTGGCTAATCAGAAGGGTGGTGTTGGTAAGACAACTACTGCCATAAATCTGGCTGCTTCTATTGCTACGCTTGAAAAGAAGGTGCTTGTTGTGGATGCGGATCCGCAAGCAAACGCATCGTCAGGGCTTGGAGTGGATATACAGCAAGTTGATACTTCCATTTATGACTGTATTATAAGCAATGTGGATCCTCATGAGGCTATTTATACTTCAGATATAGATGGGCTTGATATTATTCCAAGTCATATTGACCTTGTAGGTGCGGAAATAGAGATGCTTAATATTGACGGTCGTGAGAAGGTGCTGAAGCGAGTGCTTGACCCTTTGCGTAAAGAGTATGATTATATATTCATAGATTGTTCTCCTTCATTGGGGCTTATTACGGTAAATTCTTTAAGTGCTGCTGATTCTGTGATTATTCCGGTGCAATGTGAGTATTTTGCACTTGAAGGTATTAGTAAGCTTCTTAATACGATTAAAATCATAAAATCAAAACTTAATACTCATCTTGAAATAGAGGGCTTCTTATTGACTATGTTTGATTCACGACTACGTCTTGCTAATCAGATATATGAAGAAGTTAAACGGCATTTTCAGGAACTCGTATTTAAAACGGTTATACAACGTAATGTAAAACTGAGTGAGGCACCAAGTCATGGGGTTCCGTGTATTCTTTATGATGCCACATCGACAGGTGCCAAGAATTATATCGCTCTTGCAAAAGAAGTTGTAGGACATGATATGGTGGAAAACAAATGAAAGGGATTGTAAATTATGGCTGTAAGAAAAAAATATAGTGCATTGGGGCGTGGACTTGATGCTTTAATTTCCACGGAAGATGTACATACGGAAGGGTCGTCAACCATAAATGAGGTTGATATAAGTCTTATAGAGGCTAATCCTAATCAGCCTCGTCGTGAATTTGATGAAAATGCGTTGCGGGAACTGGCTGATTCTATTTCTGAAATAGGTATAATTCAGCCGGTTACTTTACGTGAATTGAATAATGGACATTATCAGATTATAGCGGGAGAACGCCGATGGAGAGCATCGCAGTTGGCGGGACTAAGCAGCATTCCTGCATATATCCGTACAGCTGATGATGAAAATGTAATGGAAATGGCTCTGATTGAAAATATACAACGTCAGGATCTTAATTCCATAGAAATTGCATTGGCATATCAGCATCTTATAGACCAATATGGACTTACTCAGGAAAAGCTTAGTGAACGAGTTGGGAAGAAAAGAACAACAGTGGCTAATTATTTACGGTTGCTGAAATTACCGGCGCCGGTACAGGTAGCTTTGCAGAATCATGAGATTGATAATGGACATGCACGTGCATTACTTGCTTTGGATGATCCGAAGGCCCAAGTGAAACTTTTTAAGGAAATACAGCAAAAAGGATATTCTGTCAGAAAAGTTGAAGAGATTATAAAGAGTATCAACGAGGTGGGAGAGGTAACGAAAACACCGAAGATGACTGCAACGAAAGAACTTAATGAAGAATATGATGGACTTCGGAGGCAAATGGCACAGAATCTCGGGACTAAAGTGAAGGTAACATGTACGGCAAAAGGAGGAGGAAAAGTTTCTTTTTCTTTTGAAAATATAGACGAATTGCGTTATATCGTATCACTCTTACAATCTAAATAGTATTTGTTTTTTTGTGATAGCAAAGATTTTTATATATAGAATTGGAATAGTATTGGGAATACTGATGTCTCTTGTTGCTGAGGTTTGTGCGCAAGACACATTGGCTCTGCCTGTTCCAAAAGCAAGGATTCATCGTGAAGGTGGGCTAAGTGCTTATCCTAAGACTGATAGTGTATATACGGCTGATGCAGATGGGCATCTGTTTGCAGATTCTTTGTTGGCTGTGGATATTGTAGATTCTCTTTCTCTTGGTGATGACTCTCTACATATAATTTCCTTGTTGAAGGATTCTGTAGATTTGTCTGTGAACTATTCTTTGAAAGAAAAATGGATTCCAGACCCTAAGAAGGCAATGTGGCTTGCAATTGTGTTTCCTGGTGGAGGGCAGATATACAATAAGAAATATTGGAAGTTGCCGATTATTTATGGTGGTTTTGTCGGATGTATATATGCGCTTAATTGGAACAATACAATGTATCGTGACTATTCACAAGCATATATTGATATTATGGATGATGATCCTAATACTAAAAGTTATGAGAATTTCATTCCTCCTTCTTATGATGTGAATCAAAACCTTACTCGTATTCAGGATTTATTTAGGAGAAAGAAAAATTATTATCGCCGATATAGAGATTTAAGCCTCTTTTGTATGATTGGGGTTTATGTTTTGTCCGTCATTGATGCTTATGTTGATGCGGAACTTTCAAGTTTTGATATTAGTCATGATTTAAGCATGAAAGTTAAACCTACGATAATAAATGAGAAAGGAAAGAGAAATAATCTGATGTCCAATTCTTATGGATTGCAGTGTAGTCTGCGTTTCTGATTTTGACCTCTTTATTTTAGAAAATAGATTCTGAAAAGTATTGCTACCTTATAATGAATGAAAGATATAATGAATAAAAAGTTTATAATATTATGCGTTTCTTCATTGATTGCGTATGAGACTACGGCGCAAGATGTTGTAACAGTTGTAGAAGATAGTGCTAAGACTGAATTTATAGATGTGCCTGATGAGTTGATTGTCAGTGAAGAAGAATTGTTAAATGATTATATAAACAAGAATAACCTTACGAATGGTAATGGAGAAGTGCGTGTGCTCTCGTATGACGATTCCATTATAGTAAATCGTTTGTCCAGAATACCAACTACAATAGAAATGCCATTCAATGATGTTACGCAGAAGTTTATAGATATGTACAGCAATAGAATGCGTGGTTCTGTAGCTATTATGCTTGGAAGTTCTAATTTTTATATGCCTATATTTGAAGAGGCTCTTGAAAAGTATGGACTTCCTTTAGAATTGAAATATCTGCCTGTAATAGAATCTGCTCTTCGCCCTTCGGCGACATCACGTGTCGGGGCAGCCGGACTTTGGCAGTTTATGATTGCTACGGGTAAACGGAATGGATTAGAAGTGAATACTTTGGTGGATGAACGCCGTGATCCTGTTAAATCAAGTGATGCTGCTGCGAGATATCTGAAAGATTTGTATGATATGTTCGGTGATTGGGGGCTTGCAATTGCTGCCTATAATTGTGGTGAAGGAAATGTTCAAAAAGCTTTACTTCGTTCTGGAGACATGGAAATAAAGGATTTCTGGTCGATTTATAATAAACTGCCTCGTG
This sequence comes from Prevotellaceae bacterium, assembly GCA_021204165.1. Lineage (GTDB taxonomy): Bacteria > Bacteroidota > Bacteroidia > Bacteroidales > Bacteroidaceae > RGIG8745. The sequence continues at coordinate 17,594 of JAJPZU010000117.1, read as the reverse complement.
AAACTCGTGGGTATGTACCGGCATTTATTGCTGCCAATTATATTATGACATATTATTGTGACCATGGCATTGTTCCAATGGAAGCACATTTGCCTGCACAATCTGATACGATAATAGTAACAAATGATGTTCAGTTTAAACAGATTTCATCTGTATGTAATATTACTGTTGATGAACTTCGTGCATTGAATCCGCAATATAGGCATGATGTCGTTCCGATGAATTATTCTCTAAGACTTCCTTCACAGTCTATTGAGGCTTTTATTCTTAATGAGGATAGTATTTATGGGCTGAAAGTGGGGAACGCACCTATACGGAGGAGTGTTACAGGAGATATAGAGGGGACAAACAGTGGAGGACCTTCTACTTCAACTAAGAATAATAGGACAGCGGGAAAGACAGTGTCTGTTCGTAGTGGTGATTCTTTATCGACAATAGCTAAACGTAATGGTACGACTGTTGCACGCTTGCGTAGATTAAATGGGTTAAAAAGTAATATGATTCATCCGGGACAGAAAATACGTGTGAGATAATAGATGATGTTTCTGTGTTAAAAAGGTTATGATTATGGAAGACGTTCTTACAAAAGAAGAAATGGAAGCTAAAATGGTGGATGATGCATTCCGGCATTTAGTGGATTCTTATCTTGCAACTAAACATCGCAAGAAGGTTGATGTAATTACTAAAGCGTTTAATTTTGCAAGGCATGCTCATAAAGGTGTACGTCGTCTTTCTGGAGAATCTTATATAATGCATCCGCTTGCAGTGGCGCAGATAACCTGTATGGAAATAGGCTTAGGATCTACTTCTATATGTGCTGCTCTTCTTCATGATGTTGTTGAGGATACCGACTATACTGTTGAAGATATAGAAAACATGTTCGGGGCTAAAATTGCGCAAATTGTTGATGGGCTTACTAAGATTTCAGGTGGCATATTTGGTGATCATGCTTCTGCACAAGCTGAAAATTTTAAAAAGCTTTTGTTGACAATGAGTGAGGATATTAGGGTTATCCTCATTAAAATTGCAGACAGATTGCATAATATGCGTACTCTTGGTTCACAAGCTGTAAATAAAAGATATAAGATTGCAGGAGAAACACTGTATATATATGCGCCTTTAGCAAATCGTTTAGGACTGAATACTATAAAGACAGAGCTTGAAGACCTCAGTTTCAAATACGAGCATCCGGAAGAGTATGCTATGATACAAAAGAAACTGGAAGCAACAGAGAATGAACGAAATACTGTTTTCGATGAATTTACAGCTCCGATTAGGAAGCAGCTTGATGTTATGGGGATAAATTATGAGATAAAAGCTCGTATAAAATCTCCATATTCTATCTGGTGTAAAATGCAAAATAAGCATATTCCGTTTGAAGAAATTTATGATATACTTGCTGTTCGAATTATTTTTGAACCGCGAGAATTGGAATCGGAATTGAACGAGTGCTTTAATATTTATGTTTCAATTTGTAAAATATATACATCACATCCGGATAGATTGAGAGACTGGGTCAGTCACCCTAAGGCTAATGGATACCAAGCTCTGCATGTCACTTTGATGAGCAATAAAGGTGAATGGATAGAAGTACAGATTCGTAGCCAAAGGATGGATGAAATTGCAGAGAAGGGGTTTGCTGCTCATTGGAAATATAAGGAGGGTGACAAAACAGAGCTTGCCAGTGAAAATGAATTGGATAAGTGGCTTACGACTATTAAGGAAATACTTGATGATCCTCAACCGGATGCTATGGATTTCTTAGATACGATTAAACTTAATCTTTTTGCTTCTGAGATATTTGTATTTACCCCTAAAGGGGAGATACGTACAATGCCGGCAGGTTCTACAGCTCTGGATTTTGCTTTTTCTATCCATACTTTTGTTGGAAGTCATTGTATTGGAGCAAAAGTTAACCACAAACTTGTGCCAATGAGTCATAAGTTAAATAGTGGAGATCAAGTTGAGATTCTTACTTCAAAATCACAGCATGTACAAAAGTCATGGCTCAATATTGTAACAACAGCTAAGGCTACAACGAAGATTCTTGCAGTGTTGCGTCGTGAGGAGCGTGAGGCACGTAAAAAAGGAGAGGAAATTTTGGATGATTTCTTCAAGAAGGAAGATATAGTTAAGAATACTATAAATATTGAGCGTATATGTAGGTTCCATGATTTTACTAAACCTGATGCTCTTTTTGTGGCTATTGGTGAGGGTAAACTTAAACTTGGTGATGATGACGTTAATAATTTGAAAGGTAAGGAATCCTCTGTGATATGGAAAAAAATATTTCCTTTTGGGAAAAAACAAAAAGAGGATGATGAAAAGAAAAAGAATAAAGTTAAATCGACTGATTCGATAGATAGAAAAAAGATTCTTTCTTTGACAGAAGATTCTATTCAAGATAAGTATGTATTAGCAACCTGTTGTAAGCCTATTCCCGGAGATTCTGTTATGGGATTTATTGACGATGATAATAGAATTTCTATCCATAAATTACGTTGCCCTAATGCAGAGAGATTAAAAGCGAACTATGGAAACCGTGTGCTTGGTGCTAAATGGGATATGAATCGCTTACTTCTGTTTCCCGCTAATATTTATTTGAAGGGGCTTGATAAGATGGGGTTATTAAATCAGATAACTCAGGTTATATCGCAATTATTGAATGTCAATATTAGGAGGCTTGAGATAGAATCTAATGAAGGACTTTTTGAAGGTAAAATTCAAATATTTGTTCACGATACAAGTGATATTCAAAATGTTATGGATAACCTTAAGAAAATTCCTAATATAAAAGTTGTTGCAAGGGTATAGCTGTTATTTTTATTGTTGATATTGTAAAATATTTACATCAGATATTTTATTGACAAAACCAGCGAGATAGTTTTATATCACTATCTCGCTGAAATATGTATCTTCTTTAAGGGAATATTATTTTGTATTGTTCTCTAAGAATATGCAAACTCGGTTCCAGTCATTTTCACTGAATATTTCAGTTGTGGCTCCAAGACCTTCCGTTTTAAGTCTATCAGGAGAAATTTTATAAGTGTTGACAAGCATGTTATAGACTGCTGTTGCGCGTTTCTCTGACAACCTTTGGTTGAAGTCTTTATCACCTTCTGGTGAGGCATACCCTTTAATTGTAACAGTACTTTCCGGGTGATTCTTCATATATGTAGCTATCATTTGTACAGATGGTTGCTGCGACTTATTTATAACACTTTTTGCTTGGTCGAATATTACAACAGGAGCAAGTTGTGTTGTCGTTTTATTGACAATGATTGTCTTGTCTTTAGCTTTCTCTGCGGCAAGTTGAGATTTCAGGTTGGTGATAGCATAGTCTTTATCAGAAATGACATTCTCGTATGTACCTCGCATACGATTAATTCTGTCATTCATTTCATCAATTTGCTCTTGAGTATATTGCTTGTCACTGAGCTGGAAATTATGAGTTCCATTGCTGTTTTTGAATTTATATGTTACACCCGCCATGAATGTTAGATATGAAGAATTGACATTCATATTGTTTCTATTCTTGCCATTTAGAGCGTATGTAATCGCAGGCTTTATGTTAATCTGTAAAGCTTCGGGTACATTGAAGTTTAATCCAAGTCCGAAATTGACACTTATAAAGTTCTTGTCTTTCTTAGGTGAATCAGATGAACTTACTCCATAGAAATGTCCCCATCCTGCTCCCGCTTCAGCAACAAGTTCAAACGGACGTGGAGCACCATTATATCCTCCGAAGAAATTGCTAATATTAAAGAGACCATTCAATCCTACATTTGTATAGTCAAAAGCAGCATTTCCTCCTTTATTACTGGAGAATAGGTGAGAACGGTAGTTACCGTTATTGTCATTGATTCCTGTTTGTACACTTGCTGAAAGACCAAATACGGGGGTTAAATAGCGTCCAACTTCTAATTTAATGGACGGACGCATATCTCCAAAGAAGTTAGAACCTGCAGTTGGTTCGTAAACACCGCCGCTAATTCCGATAAACCAATTGTCTGTCAGTTTGCTTCCTGTTAGGTTCTCTTGTGCGTTTGCAGTTATTGCACATGCACTGAGTGCCATCGTTAAAGTTAATGTAGATTTCTTCATAATCGAAAAGGTTTTTTGTTAGACATATTTAAACTCTTGTTAATAGACGGGGTTATATTTAGTCTTTGGCATTTGTTTCATTTTGCCTTTTGACTGACTTATTAACAAACAGAATTTAAATTTGCTCACGTAAAAAGCTCCTTTTTTTCTAAAAACAAGTATTTTCTTACAGTTTTCCTATATGAGATTCTATTTTTTCCCGAAAAGTTGCATTCTTCTGTTATATATAGATATAAAAAGAACAGTAGATAAATGTTAATAGAAAACATCTATCTACTGCTCAAATAGCATTATTTTATTGTGCAAAACTACAACTATCTAAATTATTGTTGTAGTAGTCTTAGTAACATAGAATTTACTAATTCGGTTTATTTGCAGAATAAACAATTTTGAGAGCATAAGCTTTACGAAGAACCTGCTTTACGTCCGTTATTATACCCATAGGTGTTTCTTTATCCACTTTGAGTGAAACTGTATAAAACGGTTTATCTACTTCTGCCAATTCGTTACGATCAGTCATTACATAATCATAAACTTCATTTACTTCTGCATACTTGTCATTAAGCTGGATACGTGTTCCATCTCCAAATTGCGACTTTAGTGCATCTGTTGGCTTACCTATGTAGATAAAAGACGTACAAGATTTACGTGCAAGTTTTTCAAGCTGTGTACCTACCGGTTTTTCAAACTTGACCTTTAATGTTACTTCACGCATAGTTGTTACCATCATGAAGAAAAACAGGATAGTAAAAATCAAGTCTGGCAGAGATGAGGTGTTCATCTCCGGCATTTCGCGACTGCCATTTTTATTAAATCTGCTCATTATAAACTTGCTCCATATTTTTTAGGTTCGGCCTCAGATATTTTCTGAGGATATACTTCGCGAATAGCTTCTTGTTGCTCTTTTGTCAAGAATTCATATTTGAAACCAAATTCTTCTTTTGCTAATTCATCTCGGAGTTCATTATATGCCTGTACTAATTTGTCTTGTACTGCAAAATAAACCCAATAGCTTGTTCCGCGGTCAGTTTGTACTGATATTACATGATTTTCTGTAACCATACGCTGACCAAGAATCTTTACCTTCTTTGGCTTCTTTTCCGGAAGATTAGATTTGTTTTCCGGGTTTGCAATAAATTCTTTAGCTCTCTCCTTCACGTCATCAATCGAAACATAATCATCTCCAATCATAAGGTAGTTGTCCTTATTGATACGGATATTTAATATGTTACGTTCCTTAACTTTGATTTCGTTATTTTCCTGGTTCTCCTCTGGTGGTTTTGGAAGTGTACGTCCCAATCCCTGATCGGTATCCATTGATGTTGTAACAAGGAAGAAGATGAGCAACATGAATGAGATGTCGGCTGTTGAACTGGTGTTCAGTCCCGGCATTTTTCTTTTCTTTCCCATGATTACTCCTTTCTTTTTGTTACTTCTTTGAGATTTCCGATATCATACTCCATGCAGTTACTCCAACAGCTATAACAGCAAGAATTGCTATAGATGTCATTGATGCATCAGTGAGGATAATTCCTGTAGGGTCATTCCATTCCTTACCGTTGATGATAAGTGTCTCACTTTGATTTGAGATACCTATACCAGCACCGATTGCAATAGAGAGTATTGGCAGTCCCCATGTGTACATTACAGACTTGTTCAAGCCGTGCTGTGAAATAAACATGATGAAACTACAAAGCATAAATATAGCTGCGGCAGCAATTAGGATGTATGTCCATATGCACAATGCATCCAACAACTGCGGATTGTTCATTTTCGGATTCTCTTCATAAGGTGTATCGTAACCGATAGTGAAGAAAAGAATGAAAATGATGATGCTAATGGCCATAAGACCTGTCAGCACATATTTTGATACCTTTTCAATGTCCATTTTGAATATAAGATTAAATTTTTAGACTTCTGTATTTTACTTTCTATTATTATTTCTTGAGGTTGTATTTTGTAACGATATCAAGAAGAGTAATAGTAGAATCTTCCATCTGAGCTGTAAGACTTTCAATCTTAGCCAAGATGTAGTTGTAGAATACCTGAAGAATAAGTGCAACGACAATACCGAAGATTGTTGTCAAAAGGGCTACCTTCATACCACCGGCAACAACTGTTGGAGAAATATCACCTGCAGCCTGAATATCATCGAATGCCTGAACCATACCAATCACAGTACCCAAGAATCCGAGTGATGGAGCCATACCGATGAAGAGTGTAATCCATGAACAGCCTTTTTCAAGGTTTGAAGCCTGCACAGCACCGTATGCTACGACTGATTTTTCTACAGAGTCAACACCCTCGTTAATTCTCATGAGGCCCTGATAATAGATAGATGCAATAGGACCACGAGTATCACGGCAAATAGATTTTGCAGCTTCAACATCGCCCTTGTTGATAAGCGCATTTTCAACACCTGTAAGCATTTTCTTTACATTTACATCTGCAAGTGCAAGGTAGATGATACGTTCAATACAGAAAGCAAGACCAAGTACGAGGGCAATAGCAACAAGTGCCATGAAGCCTGCGTCACCTTCAATGAACTTTGTTTTGATAGTCTTGTACATTCCGCCTTCCTGAACTTCAGGTGCAGCAGGAGTCTCTTCTATTGCTTCTGCAGCCATAGTGTCAGTTCCAAGAGAATCAACTGCAGCTGTTGAATCTACTTGCTCTACCGCAGCTTCGTCTGAAACTTCATCTTGAGCTGAAACAGCCTGAGTCATACCAAAAGTAAAGACTCCCATCATCGCAATAATTGCAAATACTTTTTTCATTGTGTGTTTAATTTTTTTAAGATTAATACTTTATTTGTTTTGTTTTATTATCTTTTTGTTTGTCTTTTAGCGGAGAGAGGGGGATTCGAACCCCCGAGACGTTTTTGACGCCTACACGCTTTCCAGGCATGCCTCTTCAGCCACTCGAGCATCTCTCCTTTCACCGCTTTTCACGGTAGCTTTCTTAAAACGGCTGCAAATTACGAATTATTTGCGATTCATACGCTAAATCAGCAACAAAAATAATCATTTTTTTGTTATGAAATAACTCAAAGCTTTGCAAAGTTTCTTTTTTGGCATAAAAAAAGCTTTTTCTGTATTGTAAACAGGCTTTCTGTCCGTTTTTGCTCTTTTGTAATCTATAAAATGTAATTTAATTCGGAGGTATAATTTGTTTGGTGGTTTTAATATAGCATGGTAAGCCGCTGTTTTCATATTGTTTTTTGAATATCTGTGCCGAAAATCTTTATTGCGTTTTCTGTTGTTGTTGTTGCCACTTCGTTGAATGTACAGTGGTATATTTCTGCGATTTTCTGCGCTATGTTAACAATGAAAGCACTTTCATTCCTTTTTCCTCTATAAGGTACCGGAGCAAGATAAGGAGCGTCTGTTTCAAGTACAATTCGTGATAAAGGTACTGTTGAAGCTAAAACATCAGGTAATTCCGATTTCTTGAATGTCGCTACCCCTCCTATACCCAGCATGAACCCATCAAAAGATAACAACTCTTTTGCTTCGTCCGAATTCCCTGTGAAACAATGAAACACTCCTTTTATGTGGTTATGGCGGTGTGCCTCCATTATTTCAACCAATTCCTTATGTGCGGCTCTTGAGTGTATCATTAAGGGAAGATGGTAGGTTTCAGCCCAACGGATTTGACGTTCAAACGCTTCTTTTTGTTCTTTTTTATATGTATCGTCCCAATAGAAGTCAAGTCCGACCTCTCCGATAGCTGTAAATTGACACGTTTTATCTGTGTGAGATTTTAGTGTCGCTTCCATATTGTCGAGAACTCTATTACATTCTTCCCTTTCTTTTACATCTTCCGGATGTAAACCTATCATAGGATATAAAGTGCCTGTATGTTTTTTACATATATCTAATATGTTGTTTATGGTTGCACCATTGATATTAGGTATTAGTATTGTTTTCACACCAGCCTTTTGTGCTCTGGCGAGCACATCATTGATATCACTATTAAATTCTTCACCGTCAAGGTGTGCATGTGTATCAATCAGATTATACATAACAGTTTATTGGCTAATTAGAAAGCTGTCTTAGTTTTTCTTCAGTTCTGTCTTGTTGCTTCGCTCTTAAAGTTCTCGTCCCATCAGATTATTTGCAAAATCTCTCAGTTCTCTCTTTTTACATTCCTCTACCTCTACTTTGTCTAAGCTTTCAATAGCTTCTGTAAACAGTTGTTTGATTTTTGCTTCGCATACAGATTTAATTCCTACAGTGTTGTATATTGCTGTAACTGCTGCTATCTTTTCTTCCGGATTATAATTCTTTTGTAGAATCCAGTTTTCTAATTCTTCTTTTGTCTTTCCTTCTGCCATATTCATGGCATTGATAAGCATGAATGTTTTCTTGTTGCAAAGAATGTCTCCGCCAATTTTTTTTCCAAAAACTTCAGGGTTTCCATATACGTCGAGCAAGTCGTCTTGAAGTTGAAATGCAAGTCCCATTTTTTCTCCAAATGTATATAGATTTTCTGCATCTTCTTCTTTTGCGTTGGCCAATTGTGCTCCTATTTTCAGTGCACATGCCAGCAACAATGAAGTTTTGAGACGTATCATTTCCATATATTCATACTCCGTGACATCAGCCCTGCATTCAAAATCCATGTCGTATTGCTGCCCTTCGCATACCCCCAGAGTTGCTTCTGTAAATGTATCAAGCACTTTGTGCATATACTCCGATTTGTGTTCACACATCAATTTGTATGCCAATATAAGCATTGCATCTCCCGATAATATGGCTGTGTTGTCATCCCATTTTTTGTGTACAGTGGGCATTCCGCGCCTCATGTCTGCACAATCCATGAGGTCGTCATGTAATAGCGTGAAATTATGGTAAGTCTCCAAACCTATAGCACAAGGCATGATATTATCCACATCTTCTTTATAGAGATTGTATGCCATAAGCATCAATACCGGGCGAATCCGTTTGCCTCCAAGAGACAGTACATATTGAATAGGCGAATATAGCTTTTCCGGCTGGGCATTATATACTATATTATTAATGTAGGCATTTACCTTCTCTTGTAGCTGTTTGTTTGTAAACATAATATTGAGTTTTGGGACTTTTGTTGTTTTTTTCTTATTGTTTATCATGTTTTAGGCACGAACTACATGTTGGTCTGCTGCTGTTGCAGGTCATGTAGCTCGTGCCTATTTCTGTTTTACTTCTGTTTGCCAAGAATTATTACTGTATTCTGAAGGCAACAGGAACCGTGTATTTTACTCGTACCGCTTTACCGCGCTGCTTTCCCGGATTCCATTTAGGCATTGTTGAGATAACTCGGATAGCCTCTTTGTCAAGTGAAGGGTCAACTGACTTCATGATTTCAGGGTCAACGATAGAACCGTCCTTGTTTACTGTGAATGATACAAGCACACGTCCTTGTATTCCGTTGTCCAATGCGATACTTGGATACTTGATGTTTTTGCTGAGGTATTTCATCAAGGCCTCCATTCCTCCAGGGAATTCCGGCATTTGCTCTACTACCTGAAAGACTGTTCCTTCGTCTGATTCCTCTTCTGTAACTACCGGACCTGTAGCCACTGGACCTGTGTGTTGAGATACCGGACCAGAGATAGCTTCAGTTGTGGATTCAGAAGACTCGATAGTTTCTTCTTCTATTTCTGTGTCATCATCCACAATATCAAGGATTTCCGCTACCTGAGGAGCTTCTGCTGGTGGAGGAGGAGCGGCTTGGAAGATGGGTTGTGTAATAGGAACAACTTCTTCTTCCATAGCAGCATAAGCGGCATAGACAACCGGTTCCGTTTCAATATGTTCACGGGTTGTCCATTCAAAAGCTGCAAACATTGCAGAAAGTGCAATGATGTAACCAATCAGAAGACCAGTACCTTTCTGCCCTTCGAGATCTGCTTTCTGTGATTTTTTGATTTCCATAGATTATATGTTTTTTAATGTTTCCCACGAAGTGACGCAAAAGTAATACTTTTTTTACTTTTCACATTCACTAATTCGTATTTTTTTTCCTTTTTGCTGTTATTTTTCTGTTTTGCGACTGTGTATAACTTTGATTACATCATTTTCCGGGCTTTTCCTCGTTTACGTCAACAATGTTCTTTACAGAAGAAAAAAGCTTCTTTCCTGTGAGATAAGCTTTGTTATTCCCTTCAATCTCTGCAATGATAATATCATCTTCTGTTACGGCATCGGGGGACGTTTCTATTTGTTCTTCTTCCATATAGTTGTTGAGTGAACTTTTTAATAAGTTGGTTACGTCTTTGAGTAATCCTTTGAATCCTTTATTTTTGCGGAATCTCTTATAAGCTCGCTTTTGTTTGATATGTGAAAGACGTATTTTGCGCCCTAAGTTCCTTATGGCTCTACCTAAAGAGATACATCCTGCTTTTGCGTATTTGCCCGCCTTTATGATTGTTGGTTTCAAATGTATAACCCCTTGTATGGCACTTCTTATTCCTTGAATGGACAGTCGGATGATAGTACTCAATGCTATGATTGTCCATTGGGCTAATATCTTGCTTCCGTTTTTGATACTTGCCTTTGCTTTGCGTAGTTTCTCCTGTGTGTTATTATCATTCCAGAAGTCAACGCATCGTTTTATGCCTTTTTTAATGAGACGGATACACAATATGACGCTTCTTATTATAATACGTAATATGCTGCGTACCATTTTCCATAGCAGAAGCAGCAGCAGTCTGCCTATTTCAGTAAGCATTTCTGCGCCTGTTTTTTCTTCCTGATATTTCTTCTTTTCTGTCATGATACTGCATTAGTCTTTATAATAATCTGATTTGCAAAATTAGATAAAATCAGCGAGGTTTGGCATCTTCAAAATAAAGTATTTGTGTTTCTTCTAAAAGAAAATCTGTATAAACTTGTGTAGAATTAAAAAAAGAGACCTCTCCTTGTCGAATGTTGAAGAAAAGTAGGTGGTACTGAACTTTCGGAATTTGGATAATTGTATGATGTTCCGTATATGTTGAGCATGAATGCCTTGACATATACGAAACTATCTTTAGTTCGCAGAGAAATAAATTCTCTGACTTTTTATTTCCCGACAGTGCGCGTGCTTCTTACCTCATGTCCGTATGAACGATAATCATCTACTGGAATCTCTACATCCGGTTCCGATAGTTCCACATTATGAGGTAAATGAAACTTCAAGTATTTTATGCTTAATCCTCTTGCCAGCCACATTTCTTCATAATATGTACGGATATTCAGAATCTCATCCGCCATACCACTGTTATACAAATCGAATGTTATCAGTTCCGTTGGCAGGTCGTTGTGCTCTATCATACATTTAGTGTATGTCGCCATAAAGTTACTGTCCGTTTTTACATGTATGATGCCATTATCGGTCAGGAACTTGCGGTATCTTTCCATGAAAAAAGTGGATGTGAGACGTTTGGTTGCCTTTTTCATTTGGGGATCGCTGAATGTCAGCCATATCTCATTGACTTCATCCGGAGCGAACATCTCCTGTATGAACTCAATGTTTGTACGTAGAAATGCCACATTTTTCAATTCTTCGGCAAGAGCTGTCTTAGCTCCATGCCACATGCGCGAACCTTTAATGTCTATCCCGATGAAATTCTTCTCAGGATATTTTCTGGCAAGCCCTACTGTGTATTCTCCTCTTCCACACCCGAGTTCGAGCACGATGGGGTTGTCGTTTTTGAAAAAATCTTTGTGCCAGTTGCCTTGCATTGCAAAACCCTCTTGTTGGAGCTGCCAATAGGGACATTCCACAACAAGAGGGTTGTTTGCCATATCTTCAAATTTAGCTAATTTGCCTTTTCCCATATATTGTTTTTAGGTTGTGAAGTTTCACGTTGTGAAGATATAAGATTCCTGTTTTGACGGTATTCTATTTCCGCCGTTGCACTTACAGAATCTTATATCTTCATAACTGTCATGTTAATCAATGACCACCTTTGTCCATCCATGAATGTCCGGTTCTGTGCCGTACTGTATGCCTCTAAGTTTGTTGTACAGTTTTGTACATACAGGTCCGGGTTTGCCGTCTTTAGAAAAGATAAAAGTTTTCTTTTCCTCAAGGTCGTCAATCTTCTCGATAGGGCTTATCACAGCTGCTGTGCCACATGCACCGGCTTCTTCAAATGTTGCCAGCTCGTCTTCCGGTATAGGTCTTCTTTCCACTTTCATGCCCAAATCCTCAGCCAGTTGCATCAAGCTTTTGTTAGTGATAGAAGGCAGGATTGAAGTCGATTTTGGTGTGATATATGTATTGTCCTTTATTCCGAAGAAGTTTGCGGCACCACATTCATCCATGTATTTCTTTTCTTTTGCGTCAAGATAGAACTCACATGAATACCCTAAGTCGTGTGCCATCTTGTTGGCACGCAGACTGGCTGCATAGTTACCTCCGACTTTATATATGCCGGTGCCCAGAGGGGCAGAACGGTCAAACTCACGTATGATGACATATGGGTTTGTTGAAAAGCCTCCTTTGAAATAAGGGCCTACCGGAGTCACGAACATAAGAAACAAGTATTCTGTAGCAGGGTGTACACCGACTTGTGCACTTGTGCCGATTAGCAGCGGACGTATGTAAAGAGAGGCTCCGCTTTCGTATGGCGGAATGAAACGCTCGTTCAGTCTTACGACTTTGCGTACCATCTCTTCAAACAATTCGGTAGATACTTCCGGCATAAGAATACCTCGGCAAGTACTTTGCAGACGTGCTGCATTCTCGTCCATACGGAACACACGCACCTTGCCGTCCGGACATTTGTATGCTTTCAGTCCTTCAAAAGCTTCTTGCCCATAGTGGAGGCTTGTAGCTGCCATGTGCAATGGAATTGTCTCTTCACTGCACACTTCTATTTCACCCCATTTTCCGTCACGATAATAGCAGCGGACATTATAATCGGTCTTGTGATAGCCGAATCCAAGACTTGACCAATCCATTTCGTTCATGTTTTATCTTTTTTTCGTTATTTGCTTGTCCTATATGAATGGTTTGCGCTACGCAATTTGCATTCTGTGTTGCAAAAGTACACATTTCTTTCTCAAAACTGCAAGAATATTCCATGATTTTGTGATTTCAGCTTACACAAATGACAATAAACATCAGGAAAAGTGTTTATTGTTAAATAATAATATTGTTTCTTGTAGAAGTGTGTGGCTTTGGCTTTTATACCAGTTCGTTGAACTCCCTGTTGATAAGTTGCAATTCGTCTCTGATAGCTTTCAGACGTTCTATTACCTCAATCTGTTTGTTCGTTCCCCCCTTGTCACGCTTTATCATGTCGCGCGCGCCCTGCAACGTCATACCCCTTTCTTTTACTAAATGGTAAACAAGGCGTATTTCTTCAATGTCCTCCTTGGTATATTGGCGTATGCCACGTCCCGCCTTTCGCGGTGTGATGCTTGGAAATTCTTTTTCCCAATACCGCAAAAGGGTTTCCGTCACATTAAACATCTGAGCCACTTCACTGATAGAGAAGTAGAGTTTCAGGTCTTTGTTGGTGTTTAGTGCCATTTTCTTTCAGAAGGACAATGTTGACGAGTGGACAGATTGAGGGGTGTCCGCTCGTCAACAAAAAAACAAGTTATTTCTTTCCCGGAATATTCTTCAATATTTCGAGTACATAATCATAGAATCTCCCGACGGTAGGGATGAGACAACGTTCATTCGGTGTGTGCGGAGAGAGCAGAGTCGGGCCGAATGAAGCCATGTCCATATCAGGATAAGTCACTCCGATGATGCCGCATTCAAGTCCTGCATGACAAACCTGCACAGTAGGCTTTGTGCCGTACATCTTTTCGTAAACCTCCGACATTTCAGCCACGAGAGGAGACTTCGTGTTAGGTTGCCAGCCGCCGTATCCACCTTCAAACTTCACGCTCATTCCCGCCATAGAGAAGCAGGAGAGGAGTGAATTGCACAGGTACAGCTTCATGCTGTCGCATGAGCTGCGTGCGAGGATGGAAATTTCCGCTTTTCCGTCAGCCACATTGATGATGGCGAGATTGGATGAAGTTTCCACCACTTCCGGTATTGTCGGTATGTAGCGGAGAACACCGTCGTGTGCAGCCATTACGGCATTGATGAGATTCTCCTGTATGTCTTCCGGCAGAGCCTTGGAAGGCAGGTCGCAAGATTCGAGTTCAAGTGTGAACCCTTCTTTTTCAATGTCGGCAAACTCCGCATTGAATGTCTTGCGGCATTTATCGACAAGTTTCTTCATTTCTGCTTCCTTTGCTTCCGGCACAAGTATCACAGCTTCTCCGTCGCGTGGAATGGCATTTCTCATGTTGCCTCCGTGCCAAGAACTTAGCCATGCGCACTTTGTGTTTACCAAGGCAAACAGTACCCTTGCCATGAGTTTGTTGGCATTGGCGCGTCCTTCGTTTATTTCAAGTCCGGAGTGTCCGCCGAGCAGACCTTTGATGCTGATTTTGTATGCTTTCATGCCGGCAGACTCCACAAGAAGCTCCTGATACTCCATAGAACATATCACATCCATGCCGCCGGCGCATCCTATTGTAATTTCGCCTTCTGTTTCTGAGTCAAGGTTCAGCAGATATTTGCCGTTCAAGACACCGGCTTTGAGTCCGAAAGCACCATACATGCCAGTCTCTTCGTCTTTGGTGATAAGTACTTCAATCGGACCGTGCTCTACGGTCTGGTCTTCGATTATCGCCATTGCGGCAGCCACTCCCATTCCGTTGTCCGCACCGAGGGTTGTCCCTTTGGCTTTTACCCATTCTCCGTCTATATATACCTGCAAAGGGTCTGTCTCGAAGTTGTGCTCACTGTCCTTTGTCTTCTGTGGAACCATGTCCATGTGAGCCTGCAATATTGCCGTTTCACGATTCTCGTAGCCCGGTGTTGCAGCCTTACGCATGATTACGTTCCCCGCTTCGTCTATGAATGCTTCCGCTCCGTTCTTCTGGGCGAAGTCAACAAGCAGGTTTGCCACTTTTTCAGTATGTCCTGACGGACGCGGTGTCTGTGTCAATGTGTAGAAATTGCGCCAGACATTCTTTGGCTCTAAATCATAAATTTCCATATTCGTTAAATCTTATAGTTTATAATGGTCGAGACAAGAAACAGCCACCGTGGTGTTTCGCCATGTTCCGGCTCATTATTGTTTCTCTTTTTCTTTCATTTAGTTTGCAACGACTGTGTTCGTGTCCGATACTTCCTGTCGGCACACTTCACTTTTCTCACGTGTCTGGAGTGCTATGGCTGAATATATACCCAGCACGGGTACGAGTGCTGTTTGCACGGTGTGTACGATAAGCACGAAAGTGACAGCGTCGTTCTCTGCAATTCCATATAATATAAGGATGGTCTTGACTGCAAAATGCCACGGTCCGGCTCCGTTGGGAGTGGGTACAATGACCGATATGCTCCCTACGATGAAAGAGACAAGCGCAGCTGTCAGTCCAAGATGCTCCGTGAAGTCGAAACAATAGAATGTAATATAATAATGTAGAAAATAGCTCACCCAGATGGCGAATGTATAGAAGGTGAACATACTCTTGCTTCTTACGTTTCTGAGTGAGGTCATTCCTTCCTTTATGTTTTCTACCGCTTTCTTCACTCCCGACAATATTGCCATTTTGTGTATGGCTATATATAGGAATACGATGGTTGACACAATGCAGACAGCTGTCACTATGTAGCCGGTTGTGGTGAATCCTTGCAGTATTTCAAGGATGCTCATCCCGGTCTCGTCGAAGAAGGTGCCGAACACCTTTATCTGCATGAAGAAGACCAGCATGGCGGTTACCATCACCAGCAGAGAGTCGATGATACGTTCCGTGACCACCGTCCCCAATGCTTTCGGGAACGATGTTCCGTCATATTTTGTCAGAATGCCGCATCTTGCCACTTCGCCGATTCTTGGGATGATGATGCTCAAGGCATACGACAAGAACACAGCGTGTATGCAGTCGGACTTACGCGGATATTCCCCGAGCGGTGCGAGTGTGAGTTTCCATCTTAGCCCTCTGAACAATTGGGCTGTCACTCCGAACACAAGTGAGAACAACATCCACCACCAGTTCATTTTGTGGAAGAAGGTGTGGCGCAGACTTGAAAAGTCAAAGTCGCGGTACATCCAGTAGAGGATACCCCCTCCGAGAAGAATCGGAAGTGCGATGTTGTATGTTTTTTTTATAATCTTTTTAGAGTTCAACGATCAACCGATTAAAATTCATTATCTTTGCCGAAGTGTTTTCGGCATGTCTTTTCGTCTGAAAGACAATGCAAATATAGCGAAAGACAAAATAAGATTGAAATAAAAGAAACGAAAAAGTACATAGTGCCGGTTTTTGCTGTTCCTTTCTTGCAGAATATCTCCGGCATTTTCTCTTTCTTGTTTTTTTACAATAATTTGAATGATGGATAAAGTAAAGCCTAAGAAATTCCTTGGTCAGCATTTCCTGACAGACATGCAGATTGCCCGTAATATAGCGGACACTGTCGATTTCTGTCCTTCTATACCGGTGCTTGAAGTGGGGCCGGGCACGGGGTGTATGACCCAGTTCCTTTTGAAGAAAGAACGTGAACTGAAGGTGGTGGAGATTGACTTTGAGTCTGTACCGTATTTGCATGAGCATTTTCCTGAATTGGGAGATAATATTGTGGAGGCGGATTTTTTGCAGATGGATCTTGAAAAAGTGTTTGACGGTCGTCAGTTTGTGCTTACCGGTAATTATCCGTATAATATTTCAAGCCAGATATTTTTCAAGATGCTTGAAAACCGCAAATTGATACCGTGCTGTACGGGCATGATACAGAAAGAAGTGGCAGAACGCATGGCGGCTTCTCCGGGATGCAAAGCATACGGAGTGCTGAGTATTTTTGTGCAGGCATGGTATGATGTCGAGTATTTGTTTACGGTGCATGAGAATGTGTTCAATCCTCCTCCAAAAGTCAAGAGTGCGGTCATACGTCTGACGCGTAACTCTACAGAGACTCTTGGATGCAATGAGAAGCTTTTCCGCAGAATTGTGAAGACGGTGTTCACTATGCGTAGGAAGATGATGCGTAATGGAATGAAGCAGATTCTTCCCAAGGATTCTCCTTTGTTCGATGATGCTGTGATGACGCTGCGTCCGGAACAGCTTTCCGTGGCTGATTTTGTGGCTTTGACAAACAAGGTGGAAGAAGCCTTGTAGGCTTTTTCCTGTTTTTCTATATGGGGCTTTGATAGCCCCTTTTTTTGTTTAAATGGACAGAGTAATCTGTGAGTACACCCACTTGGAAGCTATTTTAAAATAATTATAAATTGCTAATTTCAAGTAGATAATGCAACAAATTTCTCGTATATATTTAGCAGGTTGTTTTCGACAGACTCCTTCGTATGGCTTAAATGGTTGTTTTCAACAGACTCCTCGTATATATTGAGTGGGATGTTATCGACAGACTTCTCATGTGTGACTTGCATATATTGGCAGATGTATTCGACAGACTCCTCCGTCGCTACCGCGCCACCTCCCCTAACACTA
>JAJPZU010000201.1 GCA_021204165.1 Prevotellaceae bacterium | reverse complement strand
CCGCGGTGTGCAAAAATTTTCACCGCGGTGAAAATTTAAAAACACTGCGCTGAAAATTCATGAACAGCGAACCGAAATACAACAAATGTTAAGAAGAAATGAAAAATCGAAACATTATTTCACAATTGAGAAGGCTCTCAGAAAATGCGCGTAGAATCCCCGATTTCCGATAAAAGTTCGGTGCGCTTCATTTTGACGCGTGCCAGAAGGCTTGGAATTTTAACATTTGGGAAAATCAAAAAGAAAGTATATTGGCGAAAATCAAGCAATTTATAGTTGAAACAATTGAAATGGTTGTCATTTTGTCAAAACTGAACACCCCTCCAAAAAGCGATGTCAAAAATTTTATTATGGAGCATTTTTCGCCTATATCTGACATTCATTTTTTTAGGCAGTCTTTTGTCTTCTACAAGCCTCTTCTCAGCCACTGAACACCTTAAACAGACAAGTGCAGGCGAATCTGCACTTGTCATTCTGTATATTCACTCACATCCCTTGTGGAAACATCTGTAACAGAGTGATAAAACTTGTCAATCCGACACTTGTTTGCGAAAAAAAACGTAGCTTTGCAGTCGGATTTGAAAGAAAAAAATATAATGAGGGATAATCTGTTCAAGACATTCCTGCTGACCTTGGTTGTCGTAGCGGCACTAATAGGAATGTTCTTTATGCCGAAGCTCAGTTTTGGCAATACAGAATTGAGGCGCGTAAACATTCTGGCTGATGTGGAAAAGCGTGACAAAGATTGCAGGATAACAGAATATATAAACCAAGATTCGCTCAAAACCGACCACGCGGCAACGGCTGACAGTGTGCAGACCAAGGTGAAGCGGCAGCGGGAGTATGTTGACGATGTACCCTCCGGCATGGTGGCTATTGAGGACGCGGAGGATTCTGTCAGTTCCGGCAGGGAAATGGACAAGTTCTATCGCGCTTTGTCGTGTGCATCCGAGCGCAATGTGCGTATTGCCTACTTCGGTGATTCGTACATCGAAGGCGACATACTGACCCAAGACCTCCGCCATCTGTTCCAAGAGCGTTTCGGGGGAAAGGGAGTGGGATTCGTCGATATCATGTCGCCTACGGCAGGTTTCCGCCAGACTGTGACACAGAGGGCTTCCGGATGGACGGCGCACAATGCAAACGATGCAAAAGGACGCGGCTTTGATGCCGGTTGTCAGGGCATTAACGGACGCTATTTCATTCCATCGGGAAGGGCCACTTTCGAGCTGAAAGGACAGAAAAGGCTGTACGGCACACAACTCGACACGATGGAGCTGGCCACCGTCTATTTCACATCCGGCAGCGGGCTGCACCTCTCCGTGTCTGTCAACGGGGCGGAACACTACACCTTGTTCGAGGATTGCGACACGACAGAAGAACAGCACGACCGTGTGATGGCGCAATCCATAGGCGGACATATCGGTTTTTTCGGCATTGATGTGGAAGGCGGACAGTCTGCCCGCTTCTATGGAGTGGCACTGGAGAACAAGAGCGGTGTGACCCTCGACAACTTCAGTATGCGGGGAAGCAACGGCTGGCACATATCCGGCATTCCATACGGCACGATGCGGCGGTTTGCGCAATTGCGTCCGTATGACCTCATCATTCTGCATTACGGACTGAATGTGGCGTCGCCGAAGATGTCGGACTACAGCTATTACACGAAACGTTTTGTCAAGACTATCGCTCATTTGAAGTCTGCCTATCCGAATGCAAGCATACTCGTCATCGGTGTGGGCGACCGCGACGCGAAAGACGAATACGGCGAACTGCATACGATGGGCGGTGTGAGAGAGCTGCTGCACTATCAGCGCGAAATGGCGGAAGAAACAGGTGTGGCTTTCTGGAGTCTCTACGACGCGATGGGCGGAGACGGCAGCATGGCGCGGATGGTAGAAAAGAGGCAGGCTAATCTTGATTATACCCACATAAACTTTGCCGGCGGCAAGCACATTGCACGTCTGTTGTTCGATGTGATGATGAACGGCAAGGAGAATTATGAAAAAAGAAAAAGCTTATGAACAAGAAACAATTGTTAGCAATGATAGGTTTCGCGGCAGTCATGATATTGGCGGGCACGTCTTCATACAGAACAATGACGGACGATGACGACCTTTTGCCGGGAGACTACGAAACGGTCTGCCATGACGGGGAGCATGGAAGGGAGACGACAGATGCAGAGGAACTGTTCGCCGGATATGATGAGGACGGAGCGGCACGGACATTCACGGCAAGTGCGGTGGAGTTTACTCCTGTTGACATACCGGTTTCTTTCCGTGGCACAGGCGACAACAAACTGATTGGCGGAGAAAACCTGAACGACATATTCAATCTTATCGCCCACGGCGACTCGGTGGTGCGCATCCTGCAAATCGGCGACAGCCATGTACGCGGACATTATTTCCCGGTGGCTGTGAGGCAGACGCTGGAGGAGAGTTTCGGCTCGCAGGCGACAGGCGACGACAAGATTACTTATCACACGGACTGCATCGCCTCGGAAACGGGCGAGAACGGTATTGTGTATAGTGCAATAGGCATCAACGGCGCGCGCGCCTCACGTTTCGCGGAGGACGACATGATTGAAAAGATTGCCGCGCAACACCCGAATATCGTGATTGTAAGTTTCGGCACAAACGAGAGTCATGCGAAAGGATACGACGAGGAGACGCACAGCGAAACCATCGACACGCTGCTTACACGCATCAGCGAAGTTTGCCCGGATGTGCAGTTCCTGCTGACCACCCCGCCCGGCTCGTTCATATCGCAACGCTCCGGACGCACTTATCGCGACCGCAGGGGACGTCGCCGGTATTCATACGTGAAACGTCAGAACACGCTGACGTCGCGCGTGGCGGCAAACATCGTGAACTACGGCAAGGAGCATCACATTGCCGTGTGGGACATGTACTCTATTGCCGGAGGCGAACAGTTCGCCTGCACCAACTGGCGCGGAGCCGGACTCATGAACAACGACAGAATCCATTACACAATCAATGGCTATCGTCTTCAGGGACATCTGCTGGGCGAGGCTTTTCTTAAAGCATATAACGAATATGTGGAACATTGACTGGCAACGTGTTCTTGAACAGTTGTCGTATTTGCCGCAGCAGCCGATGATATTCAGCAGCGGCATCTTTCTTTTTCTGTTTTTGGGATTTTCATTCATCTATTGGTGTCTGGGGAAGTATGACACGCTGAGACTGCTGTTTGTCACGGCTTTCTCCTACTATTTCTATTATAAGAGCAGTGGCATGTATCTTGTGCTGCTTGCCCTTGTCACGACCACCGACTTCTTCATCGCCCGTGCCATCGCGGCAGACCGCGAGGAACGTGCAGCCCGGCAGCGGGAGGGGCATTCCGCCGTGCAGCGGCTGTTGCTTCTGCTCAGTCTTGTCGTGGATTTAGGACTGCTGTGCTATTTCAAATACACCAATTTCTTCGGGGAAATGCTTGCTCCGCTGTGGAACGGCGCCTTTGAGCCGCTCGACATATTCCTTCCGGTGGGCATATCGTTCTTCACGTTCCAGTCGATGAGCTATACGATAGACGTCTATCGCGGCAACCTGAAACCGCTTGACCGTTGGCTCGATTATGCCTTTTATGTGTCGTTCTTTCCGCAACTCGTGGCCGGCCCTATTGTGCGCGCCCGCGACTTCATTCCTCAAATCCGTCGCCCGCTGACTGTCACCAACGAAATGTTCGGTTCGGGAGTCTTTTTCATTGTCGGCGGACTGTTCAAGAAAGCGGTAATCTCCGACTATATCAGTGTGAACTTCGTGGAACGGGTGTTTGAACAGCCCGATTTGTATTCCGGGCTGGAGAACCTGCTTGCCGTATATGGCTATGCCATGCAGATTTACTGCGACTTCTCCGGCTACAGCGACATGGCGATAGGTATTGCATTGTTGTTTGGCTTTGAATTTCCCATGAACTTCAACTCTCCTTACAAGTCGGCGGACATCACGGATTTCTGGAGACGCTGGCACATTTCGCTGTCGTCATGGCTGAAGGATTATCTGTATATCTCGCTTGGAGGAAACAGGCACGGAAAGTTCAGACAGTACCTTAATCTTATCATCACAATGCTTCTCGGCGGACTCTGGCACGGTGCCTCGCTCAACTTTATTGCGTGGGGAGGACTGCACGGTGTGGCACTCGCGCTCGACAAAGTGAAGAACAGTGTGCTCCATCGTCCGAAAGGCTATAAAAGCCACGGTGTGACGCGTGTGGTGGAAGTGCTTGTGACCTTCCACTTCGTATGCTTCTGCTGGATATTCTTCCGCAACACTACATTCGAAGGTTCATGGACAATGATTAAGCAGATATTCACCCATTTCCAACCACAGATATTCGGACAATGGGTAGAATCGTATTGGGCGGTAGGTAGTCTGATGCTTCTCGGTTATATGCTCCATTTCCTTCCGACAGGCATGTCGTTGTCGGTACGCAGATGGGTGGTGCGTATACCTTTGCTCCTTCAGGCACTCCTGATTGTGATTGTCATCTTTATCGTGATACAGATAAAGAGCAGCGACGTGCAGCCGTTCATCTATTTCCAGTTCTGAGGCTTTTCCGTAAAATGTGTTCGACACAATGGCAACTAAAATATTCGTTTGCATATTATCTCTGTTCCTGAACATACCGTATGCTGTGTCAGGCGAATGGGTGTTCACCCGCAAAAGTACGGCTCACGGACTCAGCGACAATCAGGTGCAGCATATTTTGCAGTTGCGCGACGGACGCATGGCTGTGACCACCAAAGGGAACGTCAATCTTTTTGACGGTAGCAGTTTCAAATACATACACTATGCCGGAAACTGCGAATATGCCCTGACAGACTATAAGGGTGCGTACCATGTGTATGAAGACAGCTGCCGCCGTTTGTGGATGAAGGACTACGGACGGTTGCGGTGTTTCGACCTTGCACATACAAGATATGTGACGAATATTGACAGTCTGCTTCGTTCTTTCCGGCCGGAAGGTAAAGTGACCGACCTGTTTGTTGACTCTGACGGCGGTATTTGGCTGGTGACACCGCAATATGTCTGCAACGAAAAAGGAAATATCCGCATAGCAAAACAAGTGTCATGCGGCGAGTTGCAGGATTTGGACACCTCGGAGGAGGGGTTGTTCCTGTTTTATTCCAATGGGGAAGCATGGTGCCATTTCTTCAAAAAAGACAGGAAGGCATGGCACATAGCCGCGTATGATGAAGAAACGGCAAGATTGAGCGACGGTTCGTCGCTTGTGGTCAAGGCAAAAGACGGAAGTTTCTATCAGCTAAGATGTGGAAGGGAGTCTGTGCTTCTTCGCTATTCGTCCGACTTGTCGGCATGTTCGGAGTTGCTGAGGACGGACTATCTTCTGCACACACTTGCTCTTGCTCCCGACAGTACGGTGTATATCACAAGCCGGAAGGGAATATGGCATATCAATATGTCAAAGGGAACGAAAGAACTTATCGACAGCATTGCGGGAGCGGGAGGAATCCGTCTCTCTTCGGAGAAGTTCAACACGATTTTCTTTGACGCGCAAGGCGGAACATGGCTCGGTTCATACGACAAGGGACTGCTGTATGCTCATCCCGACAGATTCCGCTTCCGGTCAGTCGCTTCGTTCAGCTCATTCGGCATGGACGGAAACATGCTGCATAGACAAGAGAAGAGTCTGCTGCATGAGGAATATGCCGACGGACATTATACGGACATCATACGCGACCGCCGTGGATGGGTATGGGCAGGAACGGTTGACGGACTGCTGCTTTTCCGACATGGAAAGAAGAACCCTGAAACGTTCTATGTAGAAGACGGGCTTTCAAATAATTATGTTCATTCTATCGCTGAAGATTCTTTCGGGAATATATGGCTCGGAACAAGCTATGGCATCACGAAAATAAGTATTGCGGACAAAGATTCTGCGCATCCGAAGTTTGAAAGTTTCGGACACGAGGACGGTTGTCTTGCCGGAGAATATGCCACCGGAAGGGCTTGGACACTTCCCGACGGTGCTGTGCTCATGGAAGGCACGGACGGATGGACTAAATGGTTTCCGGACAGTGTAGGCGGCACTCCCATGCTGCTGCACCCGATACTCGCCGGAGTGACGGTCAACGGATGCAAGTTGAAAGTTGGTGATGAGCTTTTGCCAAAGGCGGAGAACTTCATGACACATTTCGATTTCGATACGGAACAGAACTCGCCGGTGTTTGAGATTTCACCGCTCAACTATGCACATCCCGCCCGCACGGTATATGCTTACCTGCTTTCGGACGGGAACAATGCACAGTGGAACATTGTCAGGCAGAGCGGGACGGCGACTATGCCGGATGCAAACGGAACGCTACGGCTGTCATTCCTGTATCTTCCGCCCGGAGATTATGAGCTTCTGGTCAAAGCGGCAGCAAATGCCGATGTCATGAAGGCGGAACCGTTGCGCATCACATTCTCCATACGTACTCCGTGGTGGCAGACCGGATGGGCCTACACCTTATATATATTGTTGGCTGTATTGTGCATTGCCGGCGGCTTTCTGCTGTATAACAGAATCACGAAGATGCGTCTTCGCCGGAAATACAAGGAAGAACTGCTGCTGCTCAGAATCAAGAGCCTCATAGATAGATGCAATGAATACGAACAGGAAATCAGTCGCAGAACCGTGGAGGAAGACGTTCAGAGGACAGACACTGCCGAACAGAACATGTCCGCTTCCGACTATGAGTTCGTGAACAGGGCGATGGCTCTTGTGGAGCAGAACCTCGACACTCCGGGCTATGGTGTGGAACAATTGAGTCGCGACCTCTGTATGGAGCGGACAGGACTGTACAAGAAGATGACGCATCTGCTTGACAAATCGCCAAGTGTCTTCATACGGAACATACGCATACACCGTGCAGCGGAACTCCTTCGTTCCGGTACGATGAGTGTGGCGGATGTGGCGGAAAAAGCCGGATTCAGTTCGTCCAGCTACATGAGCAAGTGTTTCGTGGAGGAGTTCGGCTGCACTCCGTCTGAATATACGGCAGAGCAACCATAGGCTTTGTCCGAACTTTCTAATCCTTGTCCGCACTGTCATTGAACAGATAAATGGTTGAGAAACCGTTGATTTCAACATCATTGTTGTTGGAATCAACGGTTTTGTTATTGAACAGCGGGCTTTATTCCGTATTTTTGCCGTTGAAAATCTATTTCTAATCTATAAAACGAATAAAAATGAAGCGTTATCTATTTTTATCCCTGATGATGTTCGCTGCTGTGGCTGCCGGTGCGCAGACCGTGGTACGCAACAAGAACGGAGTGAAAGTAAGTACAGACAAGGCGTCCGGACTGTGTACGGAGGTGGTGTTCTATTCGCCGTCTGCGGCCAGAGTGGTGAAGTATCCCGGCAGCGAAAGCAAAATGCCGGAAAAGACAAGCTACAGCATCATAGCTGAACCGACAGACCTGACTCTTGCCGTAGAGGACAAACAGAATGAAGTAAGCCTGAAATCGGAATGTATGTCGGTTACGATAGACAAATCCACCGGTGCAGTGCGCTTTTCCGATCTTTCGGGCAAGCAGCTTATCGCAGAAAAAGATGCAGACATGCAACTCATTGCAGAAGGTGTTGACAAAGGACAGTACAAAATCCGCCAGTCGTTCATGCTGGACAAGGATGAGGCTATTTTCGGTCTTGGACAGAGACAGTGCGCGGAATTGAACCAGAGAGGACAGAAAATACGTATATGGTGTGGCAACACCAACATCACAATACCTTATTTCTCTTCTGAGAAAGGTTACGGACTATATTGGGACAATGCCGGAGACTCCGGTTTCGAGGACACTCCGGAAAGAACCACTTTCACCTCAGAGGTGGCACGGTGTGTTGACTACTACTTCATGTACCGCGACGGAGGTCAGGACGGAGTGATTGCAGCCATTCGTACTCTGACCGGACAAGCCACCATGTTCCCGCTGTGGGCGATGGGACACTGGCAGTGTCGCGAGCGTTATAAGAGCAGTGACGAACTGTGTGAAGTGCTGGACAAATACCGTGAGCTGCAAATACCACTCGACGGAATCGTGCAAGACTGGCAGTACTGGGGATGCGACTCTAACTGGAATGCCATGCAGTTCATGAACCCGCATTATATAAACAAGATGGGCGACGAGAAGTGGATGCGCTATCTGCCAAACGACGAAGACCGCAACGCACGCTATCCGGAACCTCGCATCAAATCGCCGAAAGAAATGGTTGACTATGTACACAGCCACAATGCGCACCTGATGATTTCCATCTGGGCAAGCTTCGGACCGTGGACACAGCAGGCGAAAGAGCTTGCTAAGATTGGGGCACTCATGCCTTTCGACACTTGGCCGCGCAACCGTGGTGTCCTGCCATACGACCCGTTCAATCCGAAAGCGCGTGACATATACTGGAAATATCTCCGCAACCTTTACGACATGGGCATGGACGCTTGGTGGACAGATTCCACCGAACCGGATCACTTCGAGAAACCCGGCGACTCCGATTACATGACACACGATGGCTCATGGAGAAGCGTGAAGAACGCTTTTGCCCTCATGACCAACCGGGGAATCTACGAGCATCAGCGCAAGATGAAGAATAACACAAAGCGTTCTCTCCAGATGACCCGTTGTGGAACATTCGGCATACAGCATTACGGAGCATTCAGCTGGAGCGGCGACGTCGTGTCCGACTGGGATGTCATGAAGAATCAGATTCCAAGCGGACTTAACTATGTCATTTGTGGTATTCCGTTCTGGAACACGGACATAGGCGGTTTCTTCGGATGGAACTACAACAACGACCCTCACAGCCCTGCCATGCAAGAGCTGCAAGTGAGGTGGATGCAGTGGGGATGCTTCATGCCGTTGATACGTAACCATTGCTCCGGACCGATGGTGAACGAACTTTATCGTTTCGGAAATCCCGGAGACTGGGCATTCGATGTACAGAAGAAATTCATAGAACTGCGCTATCAGCTTCTACCTTATATATAGTACAGCCGGCGATGTCGTGCTGAACAGCGGTTCCATGATGCGTCCGCTTGTCATGGACTTTGCTTCCGACAAGAAGGCGATAAGGCTCAACGACGAATATATGTTCGGACGTTCACTGCTGGTAAAACCTGTAACAGACCCGCTATACACTTATCGCGACGAACACAAGAACGGACATGCCATCTATCCGGACATCACAAAGGCTGCCGCTCCGGTGAAGGTTTATCTTCCTGCCGGTGCCGACTGGTACGACTTCTGGACCGGCGAGAAAAAGCAGGGCGGAAAAGAAGTGATGCGCCTTGCCCCTATCGACATTATGCCTGTCTATGTGAAAGCCGGTACAATCCTGCCAATGGCACCGGTCATGCAATATAGCAATGAAAAGGCATGGGACAATCTTGAGATACGTATCTATCCGGGAGCGGATGCAGACTTCGCTCTCTATGAGGACGAAGGTGACGGCTATAACTATGAAAAGGGCGAATACACTCTTATCAAGATCCACTGGGACGACAAGAACCGTCAACTTAGCATCAGCGATTGTGAAGGCGGCTATAAGGGAATGCTGAAGAAACGGAATTTCAAACTTACAGTGATGAACAAGTCTGTCACAATTGAATATACAGGCAAGAACTTTGCTATTGATTTGTAACCGGTTCTGTTTTATCATAAGAGGGTGTATCAATTCTGATGCACCCTTTATTAGTTTTAAATAAAGCACATTAATTATATACGGACAATGCGCTGAAAACATATTGTATGTGCAGAGAGAATCTGAAAACTGTGCACAGATAGTTTAATTTTATCGGCAATTTTCTCAGTTAAAAAACCTCTCTTCGCCACCGGCAAAAAGCTGTTCTAAATGTTTCATTTGCATTTCGTCCGAAAAATATCATTTATGGAATATAACAGAGGACTTTCTCGAATTTATTTTATAGCCATAAGTGATAAACTTTAAAACCAATTTTAAAAATATTAAAACCGCTTCTTGTCTCTTCAACTTTCATTGCTCATATTTGCAGAAAATACATTAACTTAGTGCGCTTTTTGCATTTTGGAGTTTGGGGTATGTAATAAAAATCCCGGCAGCTTCGTGTGGTGTCTGTCTGTTTCAGGGACGGACGGCGGACATTCTGCTTCGTGGATGCCTCTAATGACTTACCTATTATATAAGAATAAAGACATTTGAAATATATGGAGAATTTTGTTCATCTGCATGTACATACCCAATATTCGATACTTGACGGTCAGGCAAGTATCCCTAAGCTTGTCGATAAGGCTATAGCCGACGGCATGAAAGGGATGGCTGTCACCGACCATGGCAATATGTTCGGAATAAAAGAGTTTTTCAATTATTGCAAGAAGGTGAACGGCAAAAATCGCGACAAGGTCAAGACTGCCCGGAAACTCATAGATGACATTAACAACGGAACGCTTGAACGTAAAGACCGTGACGGCAAGGACAAATATGAGGGCAAGACGGAAGCGCAGCTTGTGAAGGAGGCGGAGGAGACGATAGCCAAGACGACCCCCAAACTTGATTTCAAGCCTATCTTCGGCTGTGAGATGTACTGTGCGCGGAGAGGGCTTCATCTGAAGGAGGGAAAGCTTGACAGCAGCGGATGGCATCTCATTCTGCTTGCCAAGAACAGTACCGGGTATCACAATCTCGTGAAGCTTGTCAGTCATGCGTGGGTGGATGGATTCTATAACAGACCGCGTACAGACCATGAAGAGCTGATGAAGTATCATGAAGGCTTGATTGCATGTTCGGCATGTATTGCCGGTGAAGTTCCTTGGTATATACGTCAGGGACAGCTTGCGAAGGCAGAAGAAGCGGTGGTGTGGTTCAAGAACCTTTTTGGCGATGACTATTATCTTGAACTCCAGAGGCATGAGGTGAAAGACCCGATGCAGAGGGCGAACAGAGAGGCTTTCCCCATTCAGCAAGAGTGCAACCGTGTCATAATCGAACTTGCCCGTAAGCATAATGTCAAGCTTGTGTGTACGAATGATGTCCACTTTGTGGATGAAGAGAATGCGGAGGCGCACGACCGTCTTATCTGTCTGAGTACGGGACGAGACCTTGACGACCCGACCCGAATGCTCTATTCAAAGCAGGAGTGGTTCAAGACTGTGGCGGAAATGAACGAGGTGTTTGCCGATGTGCCTGAAGCACTGCGCAACACGGTGGAGGTGCTGGACAAGGTGGAGAACTATTCCATAGACCATGCACCGATTATGCCGAACTTCGCCATACCGGAAGATTTCGGAACGGAGGAGGAGTACAGGCAGAGGCTGACGGAGAAGGACTTGTTCGACGAGTTCACTCGTGACGAACATGGAAATGTGGTGATGAGCGAGGAGGCGGCAAACGACAAGATAAAGAAACTGGGAGGATATGAGAAGCTTTACAGAATAAAATTTGAAGCGGACTATCTGAAGAAACTTACATACGAGGGCGCGAAGAAGATGTATGGCGACCCGATTCCCGATCATGTGATGGAGCTGCTGAACTTTGAGCTGCACATCATGAAGACGATGGGTTTCCCCGGCTACTTCCTCATTGTGCAGGACTACATCAATGCGGCGCGCGAGGAACTTGGTGTTTGGGTGGGGCCGGGACGTGGCTCTGCGGCAGGTTCGGCGGTGGCTTATTGCCTCGGCATCACGAGGGTGGACCCGATTCAGTATGACCTCCTGTTCGAGCGATTCCTGAATCCGGACCGTATCTCTTTGCCCGATATAGATGTGGACTTTGATGACGACGGACGCGGAAAGGTGCTCCAGTGGGTCACTCAGAAATATGGAGAAGAGAAGGTGGCGCATATCATCACGTATGGCACTATGGCGACAAAGCTTGCCATCAAGGATGTGGCGCGCGTGCAGAAACTGCCTCTCAGCATTTCCAATGCCTTGTGCAAGGCCATTCCCGACAAACTTCCTACGGGAAAGAAGATGAATCTTCCGAATGCAATTGAGTGTGTGAAGGAGCTTCAGGATGCAGTGACTTCGCCGGACCCTCTTTTGCGTGATACGCTCAGATATGCGCAGATGCTTGAGAATAATGTCCGGAATACGGGTGTTCATGCGTGCGGAACCATTATTTGCCGCGATGACATATCCGATTGGGTGCCGGTCTCTACTGCTGACGACAAGGAAACAGGGGAGAAACTGCGTTGCACACAATATGACGGGCATGTGATTGAAGAGACCGGACTGATTAAGATGGACTTCCTCGGCTTGAAAACTCTTTCCATTTTAAAGGAGGCTGTCGAGAACATTAAGGATAGTTTGGGTGTTAATGTAGATGTCGATCAGCTTGATATTAATGATTCGGCGACATACCGACTCTACAGCGATGGACGTACAATCGGAACATTCCAGTTTGAGTCTGCCGGAATGCAGAAGTATCTGCGGGAACTTCAGCCGACGACATTCGAAGACCTCATAGCGATGAACGCCCTTTACCGTCCGGGGCCGATGGACTACATCCCGGACTTTATTGACAGAAAGCAGGGACGGAAGCCGATAGTGTATGATATACCGGTAATGGAGAAGTATCTTAAAGACACATACGGCATTACGGTGTATCAGGAGCAGGTCATGCTTCTCTCTCGTCTGCTGGCGAATTTCACTCGCGGTGAGAGCGATACGCTGAGAAAGGCGATGGGTAAGAAGCTCAAGGACAAGCTTGACATGCTTCGGCCGAAGTTCTTTGAGGGCGGACAGAGCAACGGACATAAACTTGAGACTCTGCAAAAAATATGGGCGGACTGGGAAAAGTTTGCTTCGTATGCTTTCAACAAGAGCCATGCGACTTGTTATTCGTGGGTGGCATATCAGACGGCTTATCTGAAGGCGAATTATCCGGCTCAGTATATGGCGGCTGTCATGAGCCGAAGCTTGGCGAATATCACGGATATACGCAAGTTGATGGATGAATGCAAGTCGATGGGGATTAATACGCTTGGACCGGACATAAACGAAAGCCGCCAGAAGTTCTCGGTCAACTCGAATGGTGATATACGTTTCGGCATGGGAGCTGTGAAAGGTGTCGGTGAGAGTGCAGTGGCTGCCATCATTGACGAGCGTGAGAAGAATGGTGTGTTCACCTCTGTCTTTGACTTTGTGGAACGTGTCAACCTTACGGCTTGTAACCGTAAGAACATCGAGAACCTTGTGCTTGCGGGAGCGTTGGACTGCTTTAAGGATATTCCTCGCGAGATGTACTTCGCTCAGGGCGGAAAGAATGGCGAGACTTTTGTGGAGACACTCATCCGCTATGGCAACCGCTTCCAGCAGGACAAGAACATGGCTTCAAACTCATTGTTCGGCATGGGTATGGCAATAGAGGTTGCACATCCGGATTTGCCGAAGGAGGTGGAACAGTGGAGCGATATGGAGCGTCTGAACAGGGAACGTGAACTTGTCGGTATATATCTTTCGGCGCATCCGCTTGATGAGTATTCTATCGTGCTTAATCACGTGTGCAACACGAAAGTGACGGAACTGGAGGGCAAAGAACAGCTTGCTAAGTTGGATGAAGTGACTTTTGGAGGACTTGTCACCGACATAAGGGAGGGACAGACGAAAAAAGGAAATCCTTATGGTATTGTGAAGATTGAGGACTTTACCGGGGCGGGGGAGATTCCGCTGTTTGGAAAGGACTGGCTTGATTATCACAACAGTTTCATGATTGGTACTCCCTTGTTTATCCGTGGAAAGGCTGTTCCCAAGCAGTGGGGGCAGGGCGGATATGATTTGGCACTGAAAAGTGTTGAACTGCTTTCGGATGTGAAGGACTCTGTTATAGACAGGATTACGCTTTCCGTGCCTTTGGATAAGTTGACGGTGGAGCTTGTGGAAGACCTTGCAGAGATTGCCAAAGAGAGTCCCGGACGTGCAGAACTTTACTTCAATGTGTATTCAGGAGAGAACATGAAAGCTTGTCTGTTCTCGCGTAAAATCAAAATCTCTGTGCAAAAAAAACTTGTGAACTATGTTTTGGAACGTCCGGAGATTGTCTTTAAGATAAATTGATTATCTTTGCGAAGGTGTTTCGTATGTCCGATATGGAACTTTGAGTATAGGGCATGAGCCCTTGGCTTGGATGTGTTGAGACGATTGATAAATGTTTAACATATATAATAAAAAGTAGTATTATGGTAATTAACGATGAAAATTTTGAATCTGTTGTAGCCGAAGGTAAGCCGATGATGCTTGATTTCTGGGCTACATGGTGTGGACCTTGCAAGAAAATCGGACCGGACATTGAGGCTCTTGCAGCAGAATATGAAGGTCGTGCCATTGTCGGCAAGGTGAATGTGGAGGAAGCTGACGGTCTGGCTTCAAAGTTCGGAATCCGCAATGTACCTACTGTTCTTTATATGAAGAATGGTGAAGTTGTTGACAAAATTGTGGGTGCTACTACAAAGGCTAAGTTTGAGGAGAAGCTTCAGGCAATCCTCTGATGGCTGAATTGTAAATGTGAATAAAATGTGAGGAATGTCCGCTATAGAGAAAGGACTGCATGGCAAAGCTTGTGTCATGACAGAGATTCGCCGTTTTTTATGGCGGACATTCTTGTAGAATAATATACTTTTTAACCCCTAAATTGTAAATACCATGTCAAGCAACATTGATGATGAATTGTTGAAAGATGCAGAAGACGATGCACGTGCAGTTGAGTTTATCCATAGTTATCTCCCGCAAGAACTGAAAGATAAGTTTACGGAAGATGAATTGTATTATTTCCTTGATGTCATATTCGACTACTATGCTTCCAATGATATTTTTAGCGCAGAGCCTGATAAGGATGGATATGTGGAGATAAATCTTGATGATGTAGTTGATTACATCATAAAAAAAGCGAAGAAGGAAGGAATGGGAGAATATGAGCACGATGATATTCTTTTTGTGGTTCAGGGAGAGATGGAATATAGCGAGAATTGTGAAGAGTAGTAAAAAGGCTTATTATTTGTCTTTTGGCTGATTGTGGCTTTTCCTGCTCGTGACACAGAGGAGGACGGGCAAGAAAAGATTAAGCTGTGGTTGCAAAGTTTTTGTATGGTCATTCCATGACAACCGCAGCTTAATTTGTTATGTCTTGGAATGATGTTCTTTGTGAAAAAAGAGAAACGACATGAAACATAAACAGATAATAGTTTCGGAAGAGTTGCGCCATGCTTGTCCTGCTTTTGTGGGTGCCGCTGTATATGCGGAGCTGGTCAACACGGATTATTCTCCGGAACTGTGGACGGATATAGAGGATTTTGTTCGTAAGTATCGCGAATGCTATGATATAAGCTCCATCAAACAGATGCCTTCTGTGGAAGCGACACGGCAGGCATATCGCAGATGCGGCAAAGACCCGAGCCGCTACCGCCCGTCGGGCGAGGCGCTTGTCCGTCGGGTGCTTCAGGGAAAAGAACTTTATCATGTGGATACGGCTGTCGATCTTGTGAACTTGGCTTCCATAGCGTATGGGTATAGTATCGGTGGCTTTGATTACGACAAGATTGAAGGTGACACGTTGGTGCTGGGGATTGGACGTGAAGGAGAACCCTACGAAGGTATAGGAAGAGGAATGCTGAATATATGCGGGCTTCCGGTGTATCGTGATTCTGTGGGAGGGATTGGTACACCCACAAGTGACAATGAACGGACTAAGATGTCGTTGGAGACAACGCATATCTTGGCTCTTGTCAATGGATACGATGGAAATAGGGAGAATGTGATGGATTGTGCTTCGTATATACAGACCTTGCTTCGTAAATATGCCATGTCGGACGGTGGAGAGGTGGTTGAGTTTGGTGGATAGCGTGTGCCGTCAGACCGGAAAGGAGAGTAGGGGCGATGATGTTCTTTTGTGAATGTTTTCTATATAAAATGTGGACTTTTTCATCGGTTTATGTACTGAAAAAGGTTCGCCGACACAATAATATAATAAATGTGCCGTTGTAAGAATTAATGGGAAAAAAGTTTTTCATACTGATGACGGTGCTGATATGTGGTGTTCTGGCTGCGAGGGCACAGTGGGATGTGCAGTTCTCGGACTACACTGCATTGAAGTCGTTTTATAATCCCGCGGTGTCGGGTACGGATGGGAAACTGAATGTGTGCGGAACGTATTCCATGCAGATGGCAGGATATGAAAATGCACCGGCGACTATGTTTTTCAGTGCGGACTTGCCTGTATATTTCCTGAGTCCGCGACATGGAGCCGGAATCAGTTTTATGAGTGACGAGATTGGTATGTTCAGAACACAGAAACTGGCTTTGCAATATGCCTATAATATGAAAATCGGTTCTAAGGGCAGATTGGCGATAGGTTTACAAGGAGCATTGCTAAGTGAAACTATTGACCCGAAGGATGTGGAACTGGAAGACCCTTCCGACCCAGCATTTCCTACTTCTTCTGTTGACGGTAATGGGTTTGATGTAGGAGCCGGTGTATATTATTATCATCCGAAATGGTGGGTAGGAGTGTCGGCGCAGCATTTGATGTCACCGGTTCTGGAGCTTGGAGAGAGGCACGAAGTGGAGATTTCACCGGCATATTATCTGATGGGCGGTTGTCGCTTGAAAATAAGAGACACCAATCTGACTTTGCATCCGTCTTTTCTTGTACAGACAGATATGCAGTCTTGGCGTGAGGATGTTCAGTGCAAGGTTGCGTATGAATATGACGGACGGAAGTTTTATGGAGGATTGGGATATAGTCCGAGTACTTCCGTTACTTTTATGCTTGGAGGCGATTTTCATGGTGTGTCTTTGGGATATTCTTATCAGATGTACACATCGGGTGTCGGAATGCAAAACGGTTCGCACGAGATCGTGATAGGCTATCAGACAGAACTTGACCTTTTCAAGAAAGGACGCAACAAACACAAAAGTGTGCGGGTGTTGTAGGATGGAGGTCTTGAGAGTTTGCGTGAAATTAGAAGAAATCCGGATTTGTGCGTTTGTATAATTTGGAGTAATAATGATATAGAAAAGAAAATAAAATATGAAAAGAGGATTTTATGCGATATGCATTATTGTAGCTGTTTCATTGGTGGTTGCTTCTTGTATGGGAGCAGGCAAACTTAGTGGTGCAGCTACAGGCGGTGAGGTTACGGGGGTTGGTGGTGCTCCTGTATCGGAGCCAGCTCCGTTTGGAATGGTGCTTGTGAAACGCGGCTCGTTGAAAATGGGAACGGACAAAACAGATAGTCTTTGGGGAAAGAAGATGCCTGAAAGAGAAATATCTGTTGATGCGTTCTGGATGGATGAGACTGAAGTGACAAATTCCAAATACAAGCAGTTTATCAATTGGGTGCGTGACAGTATCATACGTGAACGTCTTGCAGATCCTGCGTATGGAGGTGATGAATCGTTTAAGATAGAAGAAGACAAGAACGGTGACCCGATTACTCCGCATTTGAACTGGAGTAAGCCTATTCCATGGAAGAATCCTGATGAAGACCAACAGCGGGCTATAGAGAGTGTCTATGCAATTCATCCTTTCGATGGGACAAAGATGCTTGATGCTAAACAGATGAATTATCGTTACGAGACATTTGATTATGCGATGGCGGCTATGCGTAAGTATAGGCTTGATCCGGCAGAGCGTAACCTTAATACGGATATAGTGCAGGATCCGAATGAGGTGGTCATGATTTCGAAAGATACGGCATATATAGATGATGACGGAATCATACACAGAGAAACAATCACACGCCCGTTGTCGAGTGTATGGGACTTTGTGAATACCTATATTGTTAATATCTATCCTGACACGACATGCTGGATTAATGACTTCAAAAATGCAGAGAATGAAGCGTATATGCGTCTTTATTTCAATCATCCGAATTATAACGAGTATCCTGTTGTTGGAGTAAACTGGGAACAAGCTAATGCCTACTGCAACTGGCGCACGGATTTTCTGATGCGCGGACTGGGTGGAAGCGCAAAGTTTATTCAGCGTTACCGTTTGCCGACAGAGGCTGAATGGGAATATGCGGCCCGTGGAAAGAATGGAAATGAGTTGCCGTGGGAACAGGACGGTGTGAAGAGTGAAAAGGGGTGTTTCTATGCCAACTTCAAGCCGGACAGAGGTAATTATACCGTAGATGGCAACCTCATCACGTCAAAAGTAGGAATCTATTCGGCAAATTCAAATGGACTTTATGACATGGCAGGTAATGTGGCTGAATGGACAAGCACAGTATATACGGAAGCGGGAGTGAAGTCGATGAGTGACATGAATCCGGAATTGTCGTATAATGCGGCGAAAGAAGATCCGTATATCTTGAAACGCAAGTCTGTGAGAGGCGGCTCTTGGAAGGACCCTGAAAGTTTTATCAAGTCGGCATGGCGTTCATCTGAATACCAGAATGTGGGTCGTTCTTTCATTGGTTTCCGTTGTGTACGTACTCAGATAGGTACTCCGGGAAAGGCTAAAAAATAGTTTTTGTTAAGCAATTTATAAAAATATAGAATAAAATGGCGAAGAATAAAATCAAGAACTTGTCAGTCATACAACGCTGGATGGACAGTAAGCCCGGACAGATGTTTCTGAATTACGCATATAGCTGGGGTGCATCTATTGTGATTCTTGGTGCACTTTTCAAACTTACACATACTTCGGGTGCGGATATTATGCTCTTTATTGGTATGGGCACTGAGGTTATAGTGTTCTTCCTTGCCGGTTTTGAGCGTCCGTGGGATACAGACGAAGAAACGGAAGGTTCTGCAACTGTAGCTCCACGAGGTGCGGAAGCGGCTGCGCAACCGGTGATTATCGGTGGTGTGTCCGGAGTTGCAGGAGGTGTAACCGATGGAACCGGTGGCATGGCAAGCGGTATCGCTGGCGGTGTGACTGGCGGTATGGGAGGAACAATCATTATTGGCGGTGGTGTTCCGGTCGGACAGAATGTCGCTTCAGGTAGTCAATCGCAAGGTGTGCAGCCGTCTGCGGAGGGTGTATCGCCTGTCAATCCTTCACAACTTGCAGAAAATATTGCTTCTTCTCCAATATTATGTAATCCTCAGTATGCAGGAATGACACCGGATATGGCTGAGGCTACTCAGGCTTATGTGGAACAGTTGAAGTCGTTGACGGAAACATTGCAGCAAGTTGCAGAACAGTCTGCACGTCTTACTCGTGATTCGGAAGAGATGGAGAATATGAACCGTACTCTTACCGGTATCAACAAATTCTATGAGATACAGCTTCGTAGTGTAAGTGCGCAGAGCAATACCATAGACGATGTGAATGCACAGACCGTAAAACTTGCAGAGCAGTTGGAAGAGCTGAATGCAGTGTATGCACGTATGGTTGAAGCATTGAAAGTAAACATGAAATGAAAAGAATAAAGGTTCTGCAACAGAACCGTCTATGTTCGGGCAGTAAACGATGTTTTTACATGCAGGACGAACTTTAATCATTAAACTTTACAGAAGTGGCTATAAAGAAAAGAAAACTTTCTCCTCGTCAGAAGATGATAAATCTTATGTACGTTGTATTGATGGCAATGCTTGCATTGAACGTCAGTTCCGATGTGCTTAAAGGATTTACTCTTATGGATGAGTGCCTGAACAGGTCAACGTTGAATTCTTCAACGCAGAATGCGGCAATATATTCCGAGTTGGAGGCGGCAATGCGGCAGAATCCGGAAAAAACAAGAGAATGGTATCAAAAGGCGCAGCAGGTGCGGACTATTTCTGACTCGATATATACTTTTGCCGAGAATCTGAAATGGAAGATTGTGCGTGATGCGGACGGCAAGAATGCAGACATCAACAACATCAGTGCCAAAGATAATCTTGAGTCTGCCACTCATGTGATGCTGGCTCCGGGTGTTGGACAGGGAAAGGCTCTGCGTACTGCCATAAATAAATATCGGAATGACATCTTGGATATGGTGGACGATTCTGTCAAGAGGCAGATTATTGGGAACAACCTTTCTACCGAGGTGCCTCGAAAAGCAAGCGTTCTTGGTAAGAACTGGGAAGAATATATGTTTGAGAATACTCCTGTTGCGGCAGCTGTTGCGATGCTTACCAAACTGCAGTCTGATGTGCGTTATGCCGAAGGTGAGGTGCTGCATCAGCTTGTGGCAAACATCGACGTAAAGGATGTGCGTGTGAATCAGGTGCAGGCATACGTAATCCCAAGTGCGCAGACGGTGGTTCGCGGAAGCAAGTTTTCTGCACAGATTATAATGGCGGCGGTGGATACGACACAACGTCCGGACATTTATGTGGGGAATACTTTGCTGAAGTCCGGCGACGGCAGATATGAAACAATATGCAATTCTACCGGTGACTTTACGCTTCGCGGATATATGGTTATGCGAAGTGGAAATGGGGAGACTATACGAAGAGAATTTGAGCAGCCTTACACAGTGGTGGAACCCTCTGCTACAGTTTCAGCTACATTGATGAACATGTTGTATGCCGGCTATCAGAATCCGATAAGCGTTTCTGTGCCGGGTGTCCCTGCAAATAGGATAAACGTATCGATGACAGGAGGAACGCTGACGAAGAAAGGCGATGGCTCTTATGTCGCAGTGCCTACGACAGTCGGAAGTGATGTGGTCCTGACTGTAACAGCCAGCAATGAAGGACGAATGCAGGAAATGGGAAAATTCTCTTTCCATGTACGTAAGTTGCCGGACCCGACGGCTTATATTGAATTTGCTGATGACAAGGGTGTAAAGAACCGCTACAAGGGAGGTACTCCATTGTCAAAAGCCGCACTTCTCAGTACCGGTGGCATTGGAGCCGCAATCGACGACGGACTTCTTGACATATCTTTCCGTGTGACCGGTTTTGAAACAGTCTTTTTTGATAACATGGGAAATGCTGTTCCGGAAGTCTCGCAGTCGGGAAATTTCACACCACGTCAGAAAGAACTTTTCCGCAGGCTCACGCGCGGCAAGCGTTTTTATATTTCGCGCGTTCATGCCATAGGACCTGACGGTATAGAACGCACACTTCCTGCATCTATGGAAGTTATTGTCAACTGATAAAACAAACAAATAAATGAAACGTATATTATTCATACTTTTCGGTATCTGTCTTGTCGGAAGTGCTATGGCGCAGCCGGCAAAAAGCCGTGTAAGAACAAACAATGCTACCGCGAACAGAGCCGGTAACAATGGGGCGGCACAGCCGGTTGACCGTGCTACGTTGATGTTTCCTACTCCTGTCGATGTGCCGGAGGATGTGGCATGGAGACGTGATATATACCGTACTCTTGATTTGAAAAAGGATGAGAATGCAGCTCTTTATTATCCTGTTGAACCAATGGGGAATGAAGTGAATCTTTTCACGCTTATCTTTCAGCTCCTGAACACAGGTAAGCTGCCTGCATACGATTATAAACTTGACGGTGTGGAGGACTTCGCCAAGGAGAACAGAATGCACTTCAAGGACATGCTTGACAGGTATCATATCTTGTACGAGATTGACGGACGAACAATAAAGGTGGACAACAGCGATATTCCGTCTGCCGAAGTCCTGAGTTTTAATGTCAAGGAGAGCTCTTATTATGACCAGCATACGGCAACCTATCATACGCGGGTTGTAGCTTTGTGCCCGGTTCTTCACCGTGCTGATGATTTCAGTATGGACATACGCAAGTATCCGATGTTCTGGATTAAGTATGATGACCTTGCCTCTTATCTTAGCAAACATTCTGTGATGATAAGCAATCTGAACAATGCGGCCACAATGTCTATGGATGATTTCTTTGCCACAAATCAGTATAAAGGAACCATCTATATGACGACAAACATGCAGAACCGTTCTTTGCAGCAGTATTGTGCGACAGACAGTGCTTTGGTGAAGGAACAGAAGCGTATAGAGAAGGAAATTACTGATTTCGAGAAGAATATATGGGCGACTCCTGTCGATTCTGTGGAACTTGCACGTCAGGATTCTATTGCCAATGCTGCCAACGCAAAGAAAGGGCGGAGACGTGTTTCCTCTTCTGCGACGGAAAAGGCGACCGCTTCTTCATCTCGCACATCGCGACGTTCTTCTGCAAGCAAGAAGGAGAAGAGCGAAAAGTCTTCAAGCTCGTCCGGCTCTTCTGCTCCACGTGTTTCAGTGCGCAGACAGAGACATTAGTGTTGTGTCCTTTGCTTGATAAAGGTTTCTAAAAACTTATAACCCTATTTTTAGGCGCGGCTTTCCGGTTCTTTAGTTTTATACAGTTAAAGGACCGGAAAGTCTTAATCTAATATCCAATACTTCTTCCACAAGAAAAGTTCTTCAGGCCTCGGACAATTAACGCGCCATATACTTCTTTCCACCTTTTATATATATGCCTTTTTGTGGCACACTTTTCAGCACGCAACCGGACAAATTGAATGTCCGCTCATCGGCACGGCTTTTTTCCGCTTCTTGTCCGCCTATGCCTAAAACCTGTTCTCTGTCAAATTCAACGACATGCACTCCCTCGCTGTCTGTAAACCGAAATATATCATTATCTTCACTCAGTCCAAAACCTCCAAAATACAAATCTACAGTATAGGCGCCTTCCCCTTCTACTTGAGGTTCAAGCTCGTCCACTTCAAATTTGAATTCAAAACAAGGATGAGGAGAACTCCCAACTTGAACACCAGTTAGATAAATGTACTG
Source organism: Prevotellaceae bacterium (assembly GCA_021204165.1). Classification (GTDB taxonomy): domain Bacteria; phylum Bacteroidota; class Bacteroidia; order Bacteroidales; family Bacteroidaceae; genus RGIG8745. The sequence continues at coordinate 1,413 of JAJPZU010000201.1, read as the reverse complement.
ATTCGGATTGCGCTTTGTCCACATCGTTCCATACACATGGAGTGTCTGTTCATCCACAAATTCATATTTCAAGTCATCATGTCCTCGTCTGTCTTCCGGAATCTCCGAAGTGACATCCTTTCCAAGCACCAATTGCTGACCGTGAAGATAAAGACCGTCATATCGCACCGGCATATAGCCTCCATCAGAATAGGTGATATACGAAACCTGCTCATAAGATCTTCCATCCATTAGTAGTGTACTTTCATCTGGGTGACTCAGTGGCATCACCCCTCCCAAACACTCCGTCCATGTAGTATGTACCGGATTGTCTTCTATTTCTTCTGGTAACAACTCTGAATAAATAGATGAAAATAGGATATTCTTCAGCCTTATGCCGTTTGCCTCTGTATATGACACTTCTTCCACCTTGCAATTGTATGTTCCTGTATCGCAGAAAGATTGCAATTCAAATACATCGCCTTCATTCAAGGTGAAGTCATACAGCAGAATCTCTCTACCGTATGCCTTATTCCACGCATATACCTTTCCTTCTTCTTCCCGCAAAATAGCATACACAGCTCCGTCCTTATGAAATGGAATGAAATAATGACCGTTTTGATACGTGAGTTTCATGTATGTTTTTCCATTTATCACTGTATCCGCATCTTCCATGAAACATAAATCATATTCTTCATCAGGTCCTTCATTATAAATGCCAAACACAAGAGTATAAGGACTGTATGTCCTTATATGCCACGACTTGCCTTTCTCTATAAACGGTCGTATCTGTGCTTCCGACATGCAAAAGAACAAACAAAATAACGAAAGAAGAACACCTTTTTTCATCTCTATTAGCTTTTAAGTTAAACGGTTTGGCAAATCTAACACTTGTTATCGGTTTTTATCCATGTTTATATATGTTATTTAACATGCCCCATGTCAAAAAAGCTAATTGACTGAGTTCACTTTAAGAAATTGGTCTTGGCGAAAATCACGAATTTAGACCTCCGATTTTCAATGTGTTGCAAATTGCAAACTGCATTTTGGGGACTTTTTTAAGTGGATTCTTAACTTATGTTTCGTAAGCAGAACTTGCCGATAAAATAAGAAATTGTTTGAAACTTATTACGATAAATTATTATAGCCCGTCTTTCGGTAATTTAGAGAGACTTTTTGGTTGTTTTCTCCAAGTATCGTCGGTTACACAGCTGATATCTCTCACCTTGAAAAGACTGTGATGCGGATGTATAGCACTGACAACTTTAGTGGTTTTGTTCGACAGACTCCTCGTGTGTATTTAGTGAATTTTGTTCGACAGACTCTTCGTATATATTTTTATATTTTGTGGATGTTTCCGACAGACTCCTCCGTCGCTACGCGCCACCTCCCCTAACTTAGGGGAGGAGCCGATATACCATAGCTTGAAAAGAC
>JAJPZU010000065.1 GCA_021204165.1 Prevotellaceae bacterium | reverse complement strand
TTGACATTTTGTCAAAATGAAACATGCCTCCAAAAAGCGATGTCAAAAATTTTTTATGGGAGTAAAAGTTGGACCGGAGAGATATATAAATCAAAATAGTCTTAAAGCTCTGAACTAATCTTTTGTAACGTCTTGTCCTGATTGCAAAAATTCATAACTTTGCGTTGAGATACGGATGTCTGTATTGTTTGACAACGGGCATTCTGAAACAGATTTTCAGATGTAAATTCTGTGATAGATTATAATTAGAAACAGATAAAAAATGGTGGAACATGAAATTTAGTGTGTCTGGATTCTTGTTGATTATGCTACTTTGCTTTGCTGTGAATGCTGAAGCGAGAAGAAATGAATTTGTTGTAGTCGTGGATGCCGGTCATGGAGGTCCGGATCCGGGAGCAAAGGGCAGACAAGCGAAGGAAAAAGATGTGAATCTGGCAATATCCAAGAAGCTTGACAAGATTGTGCGTAAGAACTCCAAGGACATAAAAGCGGTGATGACGAGACGGAAAGATGAGTACATATCTCTTGCTGACCGTGCCGGATTTGCCAACTTTGTCAATGCCAATCTTTTCATATCCATTCATTCCAATGCTTCGGAGCGAAACCCTAATGCCTACGGTACGGAGGTGTATGTACACCGTCAGAGTTCGACAAACAGTGAACGTCTTGCACGTATCATTGCGAACAAACTCCGCACACATGCAAAACGAAACGACAAAGGTGTGAAAAAAGCCAATTTCCAAGTGCTTCGTGAATCCATAATGCCCTGTGCGCTTGTTGAGGTGGGGTTCATTTCAAATCGAGAGGAAGAAAATTTCATCTCGTCTAAGAACGGTGTGCGTCTGATAGCTGAAAGCATATATCTTGCTGTGGCGGAATATGTGTACGGGTATGAGCCTTCCGAGATAAAGCGGAGCGGAAAAGACAAAAGAATGGCGAGGAAAGGTTGAGTTGTCGGCTTATGCTGTTTATTTAAGTGGTCGTATTCAATTGATTTCTCATGCTTGTTTAAGTGAATGTACTCACTGATTCCTCCGTCGCAAGCTCCTGCTTACCTTTCAAAGGAGTCTGTGAGTATGTCTGCTTAAACAACAAGTTCTTCCATTAACTATACACAGGCACACAAGGACAAACTACGTTTGAAACTTTTTATTCAAAAATTTTATTTTGTTGCGCGTTTGCGCTATCTTTGCATGATTTATATTAGTAATCGGATTCCCGTCGGGAAGATGATGTGTCGGTGTTGCGAAAAGTCTTTTTCCCGGCATTGCTGAAGTTTGAGGGAGAAGATGTTGCTGCTTCATGATTTTATGGTTCTGAAGATGCTTTTTCGGATGATATACATCATGGTGCGGACCGGGAATACGGTTTAACTGTGACAAGGATATAATAAATTTATAATTTACATACTATATATGGGAAACAGGAGTATTGTTTCAATTGCAGACTACAGCCGTGAGAAGATTCAGCAATTGTTGGATATGGCTGCAGAATTTGAGAAAGCACCTAACAGGCGTATTCTGCAAGGAAAGGTGGTTGCCACACTTTTCTTTGAACCTTCGACTCGTACACGTCTGAGTTTTGAAACAGCGGCAAATCGTCTTGGTGCGAGAGTGATAGGTTTCACAGACCCTAAAGTAACTTCTTCTTCCAAGGGAGAGACCCTGAAGGATACCATTAAGATGGTGTCGAACTATGCCGATGTGATTGTCATGCGGCATAAACTGGAAGGTGCAGCTCTCTATGCGAGTGAGGTCACGAATGTGCCGATTATAAATGCCGGCGACGGTTCCAATCTTCACCCTTCGCAGACCATGCTCGATTTGTATTCCATATATAAGACTCAGGGTACGCTGGAGAACCTGAATATCTATATGGTCGGCGACTTGAAGTACGGGCGCACCGTACACTCTCTGCTGATGTCTATGCGCAAGTATAATCCGACATTCCATTTCATAGCTCCTAAAGAGCTGGAAATGCCGGAGGAATATAAGATATACTGCAAGCAGAACCAAATTAACTATGTGGAACAGACTGATTTCACTGAAGATACGATTGCAGATGCCGATATTCTTTACATGACTCGTGTGCAGAGAGAGCGTTTTACGGATTTGATGGAATATGAACGTGTGAAGGATGCGTACATTCTCAAAGCCGATATGCTGGGCAAATGCAGGAAGAGCATGAAAATTCTTCACCCGCTGCCGAGAGTGAATGAAATAGAATACGATGTAGATGAATCTGAACACGCATATTATTTTGAACAGGCACGCAACGGACTCTATGCCCGTCAGGCTTTGATATGCGATGTGCTTGGAATCACACCGGAGCAGATAAAGACCGATTTGACTATTATCGAAGCATAGGACAAATCGGCACATGGTCTGAGGGACAGAACTGTAGGGACACAATGCCGACAGGCGGAAAAAAGGAGAGCTTTGTTTGCTTGTCTTTGGCAATGGATTTACAGCAGAAAAGTCCGGAAAAGAAATAGAGAAAAAAAGTCAAACCGTAATTCTGACAAAAATGGAAGATAAAAAAGGACGCATGGTGGCTGCTCTTGAGAACGGGACAGTCATAGATCATATACCAACTCAGAAACTGTTTACAGTGGTGCAGCTGCTTCAGCTGGACAAATGCAAGGATTCTGTGACCATCGGAAACAATTATTCAAGCAAGAAACTGGGACATAAGGGACTGATAAAAGTGGCGGACAGATTTTTCAGCGACGATGAAATCAGCAGACTTGCCGTTGTCTGTCCGAACATTCGTTTGTGCATCATACGCGACTACGAGGTAGTGGAGAAGAAAGAGGTTTGTCTGCCCGATCAGCTTACGAATGTAGTGCGTTGCGCAAATCCTGTCTGCATTACAAATAACGAGCCTATGAAAACTGTGTTTTATGTTGTTGACAAAGAAAGAGGTGTCATGAAATGCAGATATTGCGGCAAGGAACAATGTATTGACAACATCAAGCTTGTGTGATTTCGGTTATAACAATTAATACATAAAAAAACAAAAAGAGCGGAGAAGCATGGGGCTATATGGATTCCTTGTGCGGAACAGAGACTCCGCATCCTATAATAATTAATAAGTATATGGCAAAAAGATTTGCAGAACGTACAAAACTCGACCTTTCTCTGGTGAATAAAGAGGTATTGGCGGATTGGGATTCAGAAGACGTTTTCCATAAAAGCATGACAGAACGAGAAGGGTGTCCTTCTTTCATTTTCTTCGAGGGACCTCCTTCTGCAAACGGACATCCGGGTATTCATCATGTAATGGCGCGTTCGATAAAGGATACATTCTGCCGTTTCAAGACAATGAAAGGCTATCAGGTGAAGCGTAAGGCAGGGTGGGATACTCATGGTCTTCCTGTGGAACTTGGGGTTGAAAAAGAACTTGGCATCACAAAAGAGGATATAGGAAAGACTATCTCGATAGAGGACTACAACATGAGGTGTCGCAAGAACGTCATGATGTACACTTCCGAATGGACAGACCTGAGTCATAAGATGGGGTATTGGGTGGATTTGGAGCACCCGTATATCACATACGACAATAAGTATATAGAGACACTGTGGTATCTTCTGAAAGAACTGTATAAGAAGAATCTGCTTTACAAGGGATATACGATACAGCCGTATTCGCCTGCTGCGGGAACTGGACTTTCAAGCCACGAGCTGAATCAGCCGGGATGTTACAGGGATGTGAAGGATACGACTGCTACAGCTTTGTTCCGCATGACTAACCCGAAAGAGGAGATGACGGAGTGGGGTGTGCCGTGTTTTGTGGCATGGACGACAACACCGTGGACTCTTCCTTCAAATACGGCATTGTGTGTCGGACCGAAAATAGATTATGTGTGTGTGCAGACATACAATCCTTACAACGGCGAGAAGGTGAGTGTGGTGATGGCTGAGTCGCGCATGAGTGCCTACCTGAAACCGGAAGGGGCTGACATGCCGCTTGAAGAGTATAAGCCGGGCGATAAAGTTGTGCCTTATAGAATTGTCGGACATTATAAGGGCACGGATCTTGTCGGCATGGGCTATGAGCAGCTTATGCCATGGGTCAAGCCGCTTGAAAAAGTGGATGACAATGCTGCTGATTTCGTGAAGGATTATGCGGCAGCAAATGCTGACAAGTGTTTCACGGCTGGAAACGACACTTTTGTTGAATTGTCGGAACAGGCTTTCAGAGTGATTCCGGGTGACTATGTGACAACAGAGGATGGTACCGGTATCGTGCATATTGCGCCTACATTTGGTGCTGATGACGCGAAAGTGGCAAAGGCTGCGGGAATACCGTCGCTGTTCATGATTAATAAGAAGGGTGAAACACGACCGATGGTTGACCTTTCAGGAAAGTATTATGTGCTTGACGAACTGGAGGATTCATTCGTGGCAAAGTGTGTGGATACAGACAAATATGCACTCCATGCCGGAGATTATGTCAAGAATGCGTATGATCCTAAGTTCAATGAGAATGGCAAATATGACGAGAAGGCAGCTTCAAAAGCGGAAGATTTGAATATCGTGCTGTGCATGGAAATGAAACAGCAGGGTACTGCATTCAAGATTGAGAAGCATGTACACAATTATCCTCATTGCTGGAGAACGGACAAGCCGGTGCTCTATTATCCTCTTGATTCATGGTTTATACGTTCTACTGCTTGCAAGGAGCGCATGGTGGAACTCAACAAGACAATCAATTGGAAACCTGAAACAACTGGTACGGGACGTTTCGGAAAGTGGCTTGAGAATCTCAATGATTGGAATCTGAGCCGTTCACGCTATTGGGGAACTCCTCTTCCTATATGGCGCAACGCTGACAGCAGAGAAGAAATCTGTATCGGAAGTGTGGAGGAACTCTACAATGAAATAGAGAAGGCTGTTGCTGCCGGTGTGATGGAGTCGAACCCATTGAAAGAAAGAGGGTTTGTTCCGGGAGACATGGCACAGGAGAATTATGATAAGATAGACCTTCACCGTCCGTATGTGGATGACATTAAACTTGTTTCGCCTACCGGTAATGTATTGGTGAGAGAGACAGATTTGATAGACGTGTGGTTTGATTCCGGTTCTATGCCATACGCGCAGATACACTACCCGTTTGAAAATAAGGAGGAGTTTGATGCACGTACTGTTTATCCGGCAGACTTTATCGCTGAAGGTGTCGATCAGACACGTGGATGGTTCTTTACTTTGCATGCAATTGCCACAATGGTCTTTGACAGTGTGGCATACAAGGCTGTAATATCCAACGGTCTTGTGCTTGACAAGAATGGTTTGAAGATGTCGAAGCGTCTTGGCAACGGCATTGATCCGTTTGAATGTATCGAGAAGTTCGGAACTGATGCTGTTCGCTGGTACATGATTACCAACTCTCAGCCGTGGGATAACCTGCGTTTCGACAAGGATGGTGTGGCTGAGGTGAGCCGTACATTTTTCGGCAAACTGTTCCAGACTTATTCGTTCTTCACCATGTATGCGAATGTGGATGGATTCGACTATTCTGAGGCCGATGTTCCGGCAGAACAGCGTCCGGAGATTGACCGCTGGGTTTTGTCGGAACTGAATACGCTCGTGAAAAATGTGGACAAGAGTTATGAGGAGTATGAACCGACTCGTGCCGGACGACTTATACAGTCGTTTGTGACAGATAATCTCAGCAACTGGTATGTGCGCTTGAATCGCAAACGTTTCTGGGGAGGAGATATGGATACGGACAAACTTTCTGCATATCAGACTCTCTATACTTGTTTGGAGACTATCGCGAAACTCATTGCGCCGATTGCACCGTTCTATGCTGACCGTCTGTACATGGACTTGGTTCGCACAACGGGAAGAGATACTGTAAAGTCTGTACACCTTGCCAAGTTCCCTGAAGTTAATGAAAGCTTGATAAACAAGGAACTTGAGATACGTATGCAGCTTGCCCAGCAGACTACATCAATGGTTCTTTCGCTTAGAAAGAAGGAAAGAATAATTGTACGTCAGCCGCTCCAGTGCATATCCATACCTGTTACAGATCCTCTGATGAGAGAACGTCTCGAACAGATGCAGCAACTGATTCTTGACGAAGTGAATGTAAAAGAACTTCGTTTTGTGGATGGAAGCGAAGGAATGCTTGTAAAGAAAGTGAAATGTAATTTCCGCACAATGGGTAAGAAATATGGCAAGATGATGAAGGCTGTAAATGAAGCCGTTGTAGGAATGACGCAGGAACAAATAGCAGAACTGGAGTTGAAACAGCAGCTTGTGCTTTCTGTTGAGGGACAGGATATTACGGTAGAGGCAGCAGATGTGGAAATCATCAGCGAGGATATTCCGGGATGGACTGTTGCCAATGAAGGTAATTTGACTGTGGCTCTTGACATCGAGATTTCTGACGAGCTGAAGAACGAAGGCATTGCGCGCGAAATTGTGAAACGCATACAGGGAATACGTAAGGACAGCGGTTTTGAGATTGTTGACCGAATCAAAGTTGAAATTACGGATGTTCCGGCTATTGCTGCTGCTGTAAAAGGATTCGGCGACTATATCTGCGGACAGGTTCTTGCCAACTCTTTGTCTCTTGGCAATCCGGCAGAAGGTGTGGAAGTGGATTTTGAGGATTTCAAGGCTGTTATAAAAGTAAGCAAAGACTGATGAAGAAAAAGAAAGCCTTTGTTTCTTTGATAGTCATACTCTCTGTTCTTGTCATCGACCAGCTTATCAAGGTCGGTGTCAAGACAGGGATGTATCTTGGAGAACGGATTCATGTCACGGATTGGTTTCAGCTTGTGTTTGTAGAAAATCCCGGAATGGCATTTGGATGGGAGATAGAAGGAGGTAAACTCTTTCTAACTCTTTTTCGCATGGTGGCTGTGGCTGGAATTGGTTGGTATATCTTCAAGCTGGTGAAAGGCAACAACACTCCATTGGGATATATTGTTTGTCTTTCTTTGGTTTTGGCTGGTGCTGCGGGCAATATTGTGGATTGTTTGTTCTATGGAATGATTTTCAATAATCCGCCTTATCCGGAAGTGGCGCAGTTTGTTCCGTGGGGCACCGGTTACGGTGAGTTTTTATATGGACGGGTAGTTGACATGTTCTATTTCCCTTTGATTGAATGGAATATGCCTGATTGGAGCTGGCTTCCATACGGCGGAGAGCATTGTGTCTTTTTCAGTCCTATATTTAACTTTGCAGATGCTTCCATAAGTTGTGGAATCATTGCGCTCATGATTTTCTATCATAAACAGGTTAGTAAAATAAGTCTCTAATTTTTGAACTTCCGGATTTCCGATTCTGTTGCAGCGTTGTTTCAGCAGGCTTGGGGAATCCGAAAGTTCGATGTGTTATTAAATGTCTGACAGAAAATGAGAAAAGTCATCCTTTTATTTGTATGCCTGATAGCTTTTATGTCATGTGATGACCGTCCGAAAGACGTGCTGTCCAAGTCTGCGATGGAACAAGTGCTGTATGATTATCATCTTGCACAAGGTATGATTACGAATCTTCCGTCAGACAAGCGTCGTGAAATGGCAGACTCATATATAAAGGCTGTATATGAAAAAAACGGAATAACGGAAGCTCAGTTCGACTCTTCTATGGTGTGGTATAGCAGACATACGAAGGACATGAAGGATATTTATGACAATTTGTATCAACGCTACAAGTCTGCTGATGAGGAAATGAAGCTGAAGACAGGAAGCAGCGATATGGGCTATTTCTTTACAGAAAGTGGAGATACTACAAATATATGGAATGGTGATAAACTGATTGTTCTCAGGCATGGGGAACTTTTTAACAGGGAAAACTTTACATTTAAGGCTGATACAAGTTTCAGAAAAAAAGACAGGTTCGTTCTTTTGACCAATGTTGGTTTCATAAAGGAAAATAAAGATGACCGTGATTGTAGTCTGACCATCAGTCTTTCACTGAGATATAAAGACGGGAAATCAGTAGGAACAGTGCGTCGTCTGTATTATCCCGGCAACCAGCAATTGACAATTGAAGCCATAAAGAATGAAGATATTGAAAGTGTAAATATTTTCTTTTATTATAACGGAAAGCCGGATATGCGCAATATGTCCATGATTGACAATATTGCTTTATATCGTATTCATACCCAGAAAAAAGAAGCTGTTACGGACTCATTGTCAACAGATACTGTGACTGTGGATAGCATAGCGAAAGTTAAGCCTGTGATGGTGACGGATACACTTCGTGAACGTTTGAATCCGGAAGAGTTGCGTGAGCAGACAAAAGGAGACAGGCGAATAAACATCAAATCGCGTCCCGATGTGATGCGACCAAATTCTGTAGGACCGACACGTCGGAAGAGACCTAATAAGTAGATTTATTGAAAGATTTATTCAATGAGGAGAGTTGCAGCAAGTGTGGTCTTCATGAACCGTGAGGAGGCATACACAAATCACATTGTGGAGATATATGGACGCAGAGTGGTCAGTCATTATGCTTTGAAATCGGAACTTGCGATGACAGAATGGCTTGGAGGTATAATTGTACTTACTTATGCAGAGGCAGAAGAAGTGAACTTAAAAGGGGTACAATCTGTGGATGACTTTTTCGACCGGGTAGAGAAGACAGAGCCTCATCAATCCCGTTGTCTCAAAGCGTATCATTTAAGAAGTGCGGATATTGCCACACAGTCTTTGACAAAAAATAGCCGAATTTATTTGATAGAGGAGGATGGAAACTCATTTGTAGAGTAGAATAATTTAATTGGGGATATTCAGTAAACAGTGACTGAATATCCCCAATTGATTATTTGCATATTGCTTATCGCTTGGTTCTGAGATTAATTTTAGTCTGACAAAATAGAGTAATTCCGATACAGTTTCACTCTCTCAACCAATTTCCATCCATTTTCTAATACCGTCTATCAACTGTTCATTTTCTTTTCTTGTTTGCACTGCGATTCTAAAAAAGGAAGAATCGAGACCATCAAAGTTGCTTGCATCCCTTATCAGTATTCCGTGTTCTGTAGCAAGGTATTCTTTTAACGCAGAAGCATGACCTGAACGCAATCTGCAAAGTAAGATATGAGTATCGCTGGGCCATACTTCTACAATCCCAAGAGCGTTCAGATCAGAAGCCATGCGTGCACGTTCTTGCATCAGGGCATATAAATCTATTCGGTAATTATCTTCATGTGCCAGAAGATAATGTCCAGCATCTATTGCCACTTGGTTGACAGACCAAGGCATTCGTTGTTTGCGTATCTGTTCAATCATAGGTTCACATCCGGTCATATATCCAAGTCTCAGTCCGGGAATTGCAAATTGCTTGGTCATAGAGTGCAACAGAATAATGTTTGTGTGGAGAGCGGCTTCGTGCGGAGTGAGGATAGGGGAGAGTGTAAAAGGCGCGTAACTTTGGTCTATTACGAATAACTTGTCTTCATTTTTCGTTATGGACTCCAATAATAGTTCTTTGTCAAACACCATGCCCGTGGGGTTATTAGGATTGCATACCCATACCATCTGTGCTCTTTCCGGCAGTTGCTGCAAACTGTAAAAAGAACATACTTCGTGTTCATGATTTCTACAGGCATCGGCATATTCAGAAAAGGCTGGCATCAATATAGCTGTTTTTGAACGTCTGAATGTCTGGGCTATGAGATAGATGGCTTCCGTTGCTCCATTGGTCACACACACTTCTTCTTTCCGAAGTGAGAGCATTGCAGCGATGGATTTTTCCAACGAATACGGCTCCGGTTCAGGGTATGAAGCAATGTGGTCAAGTTTGTCTGCAAGATAGCAGAACAATGGCTCTTGATTAAAATGGTTATATACGTTTGAACTGAAATTAATCTTGATATTGTTGTATTTATAAGTGTCGTCTCCGTGTCCCTTTAACATAGTATCTCATATATTTTGTTCATGTCAATATGTTTGCGCAGATGTTCGGCAAGTTTGTCGTACTGTAAATTCTTAAATTCTTCAGCTGTCATTTCTGCCTGCATGTTTTCGACCGGTTTGTCAATACAGCCAAGCAGGAAATTTATAAAAGGCATGTTGTCAAGAATGCCATGAATATATGTGCCCATACAAGTACCATGATATATGAATCCGTCTGTATTTCCTTCAGCAAGGAGACAGAGAGGCTGTATATGGTCTGTTGTACAGTCAGCTATGACTTGTGTCTCGCCTTGGTGTATTTCGTATCCCGAACATTCTGGATACACCCATGAATCATTCTTGCGAAATGCGAATCGTACTTGTCGTGTCACTTTTTCGTTGTTCATTGTAGTGACCAAAGGCAGGAGACCAAGTCCGGGAAGTTGTTCTATACTTCCTTCCACACCATTCGGGTCACATACCATTTGTCCAAGCATCTGGTATCCTCCGCAAATGCCGAGTATGATTTTGCCTTCTTTATGTGCACGTATGATGGATTGCGCCACTCCATTTCTTCGCAGCTCATACAAGTCACCGAGTGTTGACTTAGTTCCCGGCAGAATGATAATGTCCACTTTTTGCAAATCATCTGTGTTATTGGTATAGAACAAATTGACGCGCTCATCTCGTTCCAAGACCCCGAAGTCCGTGAAGTTGGATATGTGTCGAAGCAGTACCACAGCTACGTTTATTTTCCCGGCAACAGCAGAAGTGCATTTTTGTCTGAGTTCTACGGAGTCCTCTTCCTCTATAACAATGTCGTTAAACATAGGAACCACACCAAGAACCGGTACACCGCATATTTCCTCCATCTGCTTTCTGCCTTCGTCAAAAAGACGCATGTCGCCCCTGAACTTGTTGATGATGACACCCTTGATACGTGCTTTGTCTTCAGGAGTCTGTAACATGACACTTCCATAGACCGAGGCGAATACACCACCTCTGTCTATGTCTGCAACCAGTATGACATCGGCATTGGCATGACGCGCCATCGGCATGTTGACGAGGTCTGTATCCCGCAAATTGATTTCGCTGATGCTTCCGGCTCCTTCCATAACGATGGGGTTGAACTTTTGAGCCAGTCTGTCGAAAGCATCATTGACTTCTTTTCTCAGTTCATCACGTCCTTCACGACGGAAGTATTGATATGCGTTACAATTTCCGACCGGCTTTCCGTGGAGCACGACTTGTGTCGTATGCTCTGAGTTTGGTTTGAGAAGCAGTGGGTTCATGTCTGTTTCCGGAGGCAGACATGCAGCTTCGGCCTGTACAGCCTGTGCACGTCCTATTTCCAATCCATCGGAAGTGGCATACGAGTTGAGTGCCATATTTTGTGCCTTGAAAGGGGCCGGACGATACCCGTCTTGCAGAAATATGCGGCAAAGCCCGGTGGCGATAATGCTTTTTCCCACATCGCTACCGGTGCCTGCCAGCATGACCGGATGTAGTTTCTTAATCATATTTTTTACTGTTTCATCAACTTGTAGTATTTGGGAACATAGTTCGGAAGAATTTCCGGATGGAACACTTTGACAAAGTCGGCAAGCAGATAATGCGGTTCCATTGGCGACAGTTCGCGATAAGGAACCCGAGCAAAATTGCAGAAGATTACGTGGCATGACTTGAAAGCCTTTAAATCTCCATATCTCGAATCTTCGGCAAGCAATACGTCGTATGTATATTCGCCTTCAAACGAACCGTCTATTTGCCAAAAGTCTATGTTCATGGCATGAGCATAGACTGATTCAAAATCCAGAGTCTGTCCTCCCGTAGAAGTATTGTCTTTCATGAAGTAGTCCGCACCTGCGTCGGCAAACAGTCGGGCAATATAACTTTGTCCGCCCATGACATACCATCCGTCTCTCACTTGTCGTCCTGAAACAACAGTCGGGCGGCGAGTGGTCTTCTGTGCCACTTCATCGCGCAATGTATTATATTTCTTTTCAATGTCAGCAAACACGGCATTGGCTCTTTGCGGTTCGCCAACCAGAAGTCCTGCCAGTTTAATCCATTCAGCCTGTCCGAGAGGGTCTGTCTCCTTATAGCCGTGGTGCGGTATCAAAGGAATCCCGCAATCTTTCAACTGTCCGAATCCGCCTCTTTTACTTTCAGAAACAAAGATAAAATCAGGATTTGCAGCAATAACACTTTCTATGTCAAATGCCCCTTCCTTACCGATTCTCACCGTCTTGCCTTCTTTCATTTGCTTTTTCACCCTTGGGTTGAACAGGTGGCGCAGACTTGTCATGCCGACCACCTTATTCTCACATCCGAGTGCTGCGAAATTGGACAATTGCAGAGCTGTCATACAGATTACCCCATGTACAGGTACAGCAATAACATTGCCTTTTGACTTTCCTCCTTTGACAAGAGCCAGTTTTGTTGTGGCAGAACCGGATTGTTCTTCCGGATTGCTTATAGTAACGAAGACCGTATCTCCGGAATACCTTACTTCAAGTCCTTTGGCATATTTGATTTCAATCGTGTCGCTGTATTCTGCTGCTTTCTCAAACAATGAATCTCTGCTTTGTTGCATAATCGAATCAGCCGAAGCCTTTCCAACAGAACTCCCGGAGTGTGAATCCGATGCCCCTCCGCATGACATGGCAGTCGCTGCGATGCCGGCGAGAACTATACTTTTTGTAAATAAATGTCTCATTCCTTTTCTTTTTGAATAATCATTAATGAAAAGTAGGGATAGTTCATCTTTCTCAGTTCATTGGTGTCTGTAATGTGCTTCTCTGCTTTTTCTTCTCCGATTCCAATATTTTCAAAATAATGGTAGATATATTCCGGATGATTTTGCAGACATCTGTGGACATTTTCCGTAGCCAAAGAAAGTTTCATGATGACAACATTTATGCCGTTTTCGACATATTGCTCTATCTCTTTCTCTGTGATGAGTCCCGGAACAACCAACAGACGCTCCCTGAGTTTCACCAGATGAAGTCCTGCAATTGAAGCTGCGGCTATGAATGAAGGAATCCCGGGCATCTGCCTGACCGGTATTCCACGCTCTGTCAGACAATCCATCACATAATGGGTAGTGGCATAAATGCCAGTGTCCCCTTCTGTGGCTACAGCGATGGACATTCCTTCCTTCCATTCCGTTTCAATGATTTCAGCCGTGTGCCTGTATATTTCCTTTGCCATATTCCGGTCACTGCTCATCGGAATGTCAACCTTGGCAATCTTGCCGTTCTCTATTCCTGTTTCGTATATGGTGTCCGCTGCATGTGACATGCCGTTGACGGCAAAACAATATATCTTGTCCACCTCAGACAATGAGCGCATAGTCTGTTGTGTAACATAGTCCGCGCCTCCCGGACCCAGCGATACAAAGTTGATAGCTTTTTCTTCCATGATGCAAAGATAGAGAATAAAGCTTAAACAGCCAACGGCTCCGCCCGATTCAAAAATAGGACAACCGAAGTATCCCGATTGCCCTATCCCTACTTTAAATGAAAAACTATAATAAATTGTGGAGATTTATATCCCGTTTTGTTCTGCCAACATCATTCAGCGAACATCTGTCTTGCATTCTTTGCATGTTCAACGTAGATGTTTACAATTTCTTTGTAGTCTGCGAGTCCCTCCAATATACAGTCTGCATCTGTACAAGTATAGCCATTCGCGTTGAAATATCCGCGCCAAGAATCTTCCAGTTCTTCTTCTGTGTAACCGACTCCCGCCATGTCATTGTGAGCATGGTCGCCGGCAATAGACATAAGTGGATGACATGTCACTTTTCCGCTTTTGATACCTTTGCCCCACATACGATTGAAAACGTCTTCTACAAAATTGTTTTCCATATCAACGGTTCCGACAAAATAGTTAGGGCTGTATGCTTGAAGCTCAGTTTCAAGCTGCGTATATCTCTGATTTCCGCCTCCATAGTCATATCCTTCCGGATTACCGTGTCCCATGAATGCTACCACACCTTCTTTTGCCTTCTGAGAGAATTTTGAATCGAGGATGCGGGCCAGTGTCTTTACGTCAGCTTCTTCGTACATCAGCGGACCTCCGGCATATACTTTTACATTCTCAAGATATTCTTCGTCAAGGTCATTCCACGAATTGTTCTTGAAATCTTTGATATAAGTGTCGCGCATACGAAGAAACTCTTCTCCGGGAATTACATGGAGTGACTGTACTCGTATTTCTTCATATTTGCTGCGTCCCAATGACTCCAGATAATTTGATGGAGGATAAAACTGTATGGCATCTGTGTTCTCGCCTGCCGCACTGCGGTTGATACATATAGTAGATGTGAAAGAGAAATAGACATCGTAGTCAGGAAAAGATTTCTCAAACTGCTCTTTCACGGAAGCGAAAGTGTTGTGAGCTTTTTCCCACGTACTTCCGAAAGCCACAAGCAGCAATGCCTTCCTGTTGCCGCTTTTCGACTTTAACGTCTGAACCTCAGAGTCTGTTGCCCTTTGATACTTCTCGATGTTTGACGGTTTGTAGTCATCATCATCGTCAGAGCAGGAAGAGAATCCTGCACAAAGCATCGCCATTACAGCGATAAGCATGAGATTAATTTTCTTCATAACTTGTTTGATTTACGTTTGTTTTTATTTTGTTTTTTGTTTGTTTCCCTTTTGAGAATCTTATGATTAGTGACGCATAGACTGTGGTGCCCGGAGTGGTGGTTCCCAGATGAAGTCCGTGCGGTGTACGGTCTATGTAATTGAACACATTGTCAATTCCCGCCTCTGCACGATATTCCATGAACTTTGATTTGCCGAAATCATGCGTGGTGGTCAGTCTCCATATCTGATATCCCTTTCCGTTGCCGTAGTCTTGGTAATATCGTTTGGTGGAGAACTTTCCGTATATTCCAATTCCAAGCTTATAGCTCGGCATCCATTGATGGTTCCATGTGGCGAACACGTTTGCTTTATGGTGAGCCATTCCGTCAATGGTCGTTTTCTTCATTTCCTCTTTCTCCGTGTCATAGATATTCGCCTGTGTGTCGAGATAGCTCCATCCTCCTCCTACTGATAGTTCCTTGTTGACATTGTATTTCAGATTTATGTCAACCCCGTAGGTCTCGGCATTCTCTATATTTTTATACTGCTTGATGTTCACCGGGTCATACTTTATGACATATTCTCCGGGAGCTTCCGCGCGGCTTATTGTGACAAGATTAATCATGTCATCTACTTTGTTGTAGTAGCCGGTTGCTGTCACAGTGAATTTCCTGTCCGTGTATTCTCCGCCAAGCGAGAAATAATTCGACATTTGAGGTTTTAAGTCTTTGTTGCCGAGATACAGGCGCACACCGTTCATGTCACGTATATATTTATAGTGCAACTCTTTCAGTGTCGGAGTCTTGAAGCCTTGCGCCCATGAAGTGCGCAGACGGAAAAGTCCGAGTTTGAGCATGGCGGAAATCTTGGGAGTAAGATTCCATCCGAAACTCTCATTTCTGTTCAGACGCAGACCGGCTGTAATATTCAACGGTTGCAGCAGATTGAACTCGTCTTGCAGATACAAGGCTTCGGTGTTGTCGCTGACGCTTTCGCTCTCTATTCTTTGCGGGGCTTTCAGCCAGTCATATCTGTACTCTATTCCTGCGCTCAGGAGATTCTTGTACGGCAGACTGAACACACCTTTCAGTGTGCCCATTGTCCGCTGCTGATCACTCTGCAAAGCTCTGTCGCCGGGGAAGTAGGGGTAGGGTTGATTAGAACCTTCCACATCCACCAGCCATGTCAGCGTATAGTCATAATAGTAGGCATGTCGGTTCCAGTCCAAATCCATTGTGACCATATTTCCCTTGGGGAGCTTCCATTGTCCGCCCGCAGACAACGCGCTGTTGTTGTATTCCATGTCATATCCCTTTACATCCACACTTGCATGTTTCCCGTTGGGTCTGTATATACGTTTCCAGTAAAGATTCCCTTCTGCATACAAGTCAAGCACGTCTGTGGCCTTATATGGCAACCTTTCCGCTATTTGCCATGATGTGTTTCTGTTGACGGTCTTGTTTCTTGAGTCGTCTATATAAAACTCGGTCTGTGCAGGAGCTTCTATGCTTGTGTTCTGCCAACCGTCACTATGCTTCAAGTTGAAGTTGGTGAGACTTGCAAATCTTCCTACTGTAAATGCGACAGAGTTATGTTGCCGTAAGTCTCCGTAAGACCCGCCTCTTGTACTGTTCTCAACCATAAACCCCGATTGAGGCTTTCGGGTGATGATGTTAATCACTCCGGCGATGGCATCGCTGCCGTATAGTGCCGAGGCAGCTCCCTTCACAATCTCTATCCGTTCAATGCGCGCAGCATCAATAATGCTGAGATCATTCTGTCCTCCGTTATCGCCGTGTATTCTTTTGCCGTCGATTAATACAAGTATGTAGGTGTTCCCGAGACCGTTCATCTGCATACCGCTGCCCATATCGTCTTCCATGAAATCGAAAGAAGCCGACAGACCGCCGAGAATATCTTCAATTGATTTCCCGGCATAGTTTTCCAGAGTCTTGCCACTGATAACCTCTGTCTGTACGGGAGCATTCTTGAGCAGATGCTCGGTACCGGTTCCTGTGACCACAACCTCCGCGATAGTATCTTGCAGTTCCTGACCGTCAGCATACAATGCGACAATGCCAAATGAGACTGCTGCAACAATCCATTTCTTATGATACATCCAATAATGTTTTCATTGTCCGCTGTCCCTTGTCCTGGAGACACGGTGTGTTAATGTTAAGAAATTGGCAGGTATTCTGGCTCTCCCATGGAATCAGACGCCTTCCCATTTGCGCCTTTCGGCAAAATAGCTGTTGTGCAAACAGTGGCTTCAAATGTCTGTTCCTCTACACCTCTATTATATATGGTGTATTGATGATATGGGATTACAGCTGCAGGTACAGCTCAGGTTTTCCACCTGATTCCCTTGCATCGGCGCATCTTCATGTAGAACTGCCCCGATTTCCAAATCTGAGGGCAAAAGTACGTCATATTTGTGTAACGGCAAAATTTTCTCCTTAATTTGTATGAAGTAATTTTAAAAGAGTGTTTTTTGAATTTTAAAAAGCTTCTGATTATATATGGACAATGCGCTGAATACATGTTGTATGTGCAGTGAGTATTAATGAATAGTGCGCTGAAAACTCAAATCGACTGTGTGGATTGTAAAAACGACAGTGTTGATTTTGTAAACGACACAGTCGATTATAAAAACGACACTGTTGATTTGAGTTTTCAGCGTACTGTTTTTCATTCCTCTCTGCATAGATTTTTTATTTTATCCGCATTTTTACCTTAAAGTGAAAGTTAAGTAAAATTAAAACAACTTTTGAATAATGTTTTTTGCCGTTAAATTTGTATGTAAACTTTTTGTTGACTAATTTTACCGTCAAAATTAATTAAACACATTAAATAATTTAATATTATGCGTATTTTTAGAACTTTAATTTTGGCTACCATGACAATGGTATGCGGTGTCAGTGCCTCTGCACAATGTACAGAGGAAGGTTGTGCTGAAGCTGAAGAACTTGGTTACAAGCCATATCCTTATGGATTTGTGCAGCTCCAAGGAGGAGTCGGAACAACCTTTACCAATGTCGGGCTGACCGATCTCATTTCGCCGACAGCAAGCGTGGGTGTCGGTAAATTCTTTTGTCCGGCAGTAGGCGCACGTCTTCATGTGAACGCATGGGAGTCAAAGGGCGGTTTCAAATCCATATCCGATACTTATAAATTCAACTATGTCAATACCAATGCTGACCTTCTCCTTAACTTGACGAATATAATTTCAAAGAAAAACAATCATCTTTTCAATCTCATTCTTGTTGGTGGTATCGGACTCAACTATGCTTGGGGTAATGACGATTTGGATGCTATTCTTCTTGCAAAACGTCCGGCTGAGGATGTGACAAATGCTTGGGGAGAAGGTAAGACACGTACAGACTTGCTTAGTCATAATATTCGTGTGGGTCTTCTGTTCGATTTTAACCTTGCCAAACACTGGAATCTCGGTATGGAGGTTGATATGAATTCTTTGGATGACCGTTTCAACTCCAA
The DNA here is from genome assembly GCA_021204165.1 of Prevotellaceae bacterium. Classification (GTDB taxonomy): domain Bacteria; phylum Bacteroidota; class Bacteroidia; order Bacteroidales; family Bacteroidaceae; genus RGIG8745. Next base: position 6,320 of record JAJPZU010000065.1, on the reverse strand, counting down.
ATTCAATAATTCAGACGATTGGATGCTCACTGCACAGCTTTCTTTGACTTACAAGTTCGGTCATAAGAAATATAAGAAACCGGTTCAGCCTATGGTGCCTCTTACTCCGGCTGTTAAAGTGGAGGAAAAGCCTGTGGAAACAGCTACTGTGGTTAAGGAAGAACCGAAAACTGACGCTGTTGTGGTAAAAGAGGAATCTCTCAATGAGACCGTTTATTATGCGGTAAGAGAAAGTGATTCTAATGCAACAGCTGTAATCAACAAAGTGATAGAGTGGGGTAAGAAATACCCGAACAAGAAGATTACGGTTTCCGGATATGCAGACAAGGGAACAGGAAACTCTGCTGTCAACAAGAAATATGCTCAACAGCGTGCGGAGAAGGTGGCAGATGCTTTGAAGAAGGGTGGCATTCCGGCTTCTCAGCTTGAAGTTAATTCATACGGCGATACGGTTCAGCCATTTGCAGAGAATGACAAGAACCGTTGTGTAATAGTTGTAGGGAAATAATCTTTTTTAATAACAAGTTTTTTTGAGCCGCCTTTTGTTTCTGACCGGAACAAAAGGCGGCTCGTTTTTGTTCTTTATGTGACAAGAGTTCCGGTAATAAGAAAGATTCGCAGATTCTTCTTGTTTGAAATTGCCATACAGACAATGCGAAATAATGAAAAATCTGTGTTTTCTTCGATAAAAATCTTTTAATAGATGGTACATCTTTTTATTCAACAAAATAAAATGTTTATATTTGAGCGCGAAAAGGAGGTATCTATGAAACAGATTCTTACATGTGCCATGCTATTTGCCGCTGTTCATACAGTTGCAGTAGCAAGCGATGGTAAAATAAATACGAGTGGCGAATATCAATGCAGCTATGCGGTTGCAGACTCTGCTGCTGTGTCGGTACAGAAACTTTTGTATCCTTCACTCATCATGGAGCGTGACGCGATAGGAGAAATGCTGAGAAACTTACAGTTTGAAGAGGCAGATGCACAGTTGAGCAAAAGCATGGATGTGGCAAAGCGCAAACGTCAGTCAACGGATGAGCTGGAAAACCGCAGAATGAAATGTGAGCAAGGTCTGCAATATCTGAAAGGTACGGACAAGGTGTTGATTGTAGATAGCATAGTGGTGAACAAGGAACGTTTCTTGTCTGCCTACAGATTTTCTCCTGAGTTGGGATCAATAAAGTGCTCTGCAGATGGAGAGACAACTGTCTATGAAACGGAACGCGGGAATATGCGCTACGGAGCAATACGTGTGCAGAATGATTCTGTGCGCCATTTGCAGCTGGTGTCCTATGTGAAAGAGGATGAAGCGTTCTCGGAACCGAACAAATTAAAAGGATTTGAATTTGATTGCGATGTGAACTATCCGTTCATGACGACGGACGGTGTGACATTGTATTTTGCAGCCAGAACAGAAAACGGGCTTGGAAACTATGATTTGTATGTGACCCGTTATGATTCAGACAGTGACAGATTCTATCGTCCTGACAACATGGGATTCCCGTACAACTCCTATGCAAATGATTATATGATGGTCGTTGACGAGAGCAACAATGTCGGTTGGTTTGCTTCTGATCGTTATCAGCCCGACGGTAAGGTTTGCATCTACACGTTCATTCCAAACAAGTCGCGTCGTCCGTATGATTACGAGAATGACGATAAGCGGGAAATCGTGGCTGCTGCCGGTCTGCGCTCTGTAAAATCAATGTGGAACGATGATAACAGACAGGAACGGATTGCAGTGAAACAGAAAATTTCGCTTTCCATGACGACAAATGCGTTGACTGCTGTCCATGATTTCGACTTTGTAATCAATGACATTTACACATATACGACTCTTGACGATTTCCGTTCCGGCGAAGCACGCAAAGAGTGTGAGGCATGGATGAAATATAAGAAAGAGTTGGAAGAAAAAAGAAGTGAACTTGACGGAATGCGTGTGGTATATGCCGATGCAAGCAGTCAGAAGCGCAGTGAGATGCGAAGCCGTATTCTCAATCTTGAAAGCAGTGTGGAAGAACTTGTCTGTAAGGTGAGAGAATCGGAAAAGAAGGCACGTAACATGGAACTTAGTGCTTCCGGAAAGTCCGGTTCCTAAGTTGTGTCATCTGACAAAGCGGCTTCTTCTTTAGAAACTCAGAATGTCGAAAGATTGGTGAACAGGGCTATCACAAATTGATTAACTTATAAATTCTAAAATTTCATGAAAACATTTCCTTCATCGGAACTTATCATAAATGCAGATGGGAGCATCTTCCATCTGCATATCAAGCCGGAACAGCTTGCCGACAAAGTCATATTGTGTGGAGACCCCGACAGGGTGACTACTATTGCCGCCCATTTTGACAGTAAGGAATGTGATGTTCAAAGTCGCGAGTTTCACACTGTCACGGGAAATTATCAAGGCAAGCGCATCAGTGTGGTGTCAACCGGCATCGGATGTGATAACTGCGACATTGTCATCAATGAACTTGATGCTTTGAAGAACATCGATTTTGAAACACGTACGGAGAAAATCCGGAAAACGAGTCTGGAAATTGTGCGGATAGGAACTTGCGGCGGACTTCAGCCGGAAACTCCGGTCGGTACATTCATCTGTACGGAAAAGTCGATAGGCTTTGACGGACTGCTTAATTTCTATGCCGGACGTAATGATGTTTGCGATTTGGATTTTGAGAAGAGCTTTACAGACCACATGGGATGGAGTCCTTTGCTTGCTGCACCGTATGTCATCGACAACAGCTGTGAACTGCTTGACAGAATCTATCAGCCGGAGCTTGGAATGGTGAAAGGGGTTACAATCGCCTGTGGCGGCTTCTACGGACCGCAAGGACGTGAGTTGCGCATTCCTCTTGCCGACCCTTTGCAGAATGAAAAAGTCATGTCTTTTGTACATGAAGGACATAAAATCACCAACTTTGAAATGGAGAGTTCTGCCATAGCGGGACTGAGCGCATTGCTCGGACATCGTGCATTGACGGTATGTATGGTGATTGCCAATCGTGTGGCAAAGGAGGTGAACACCGGCTATAAGAACAGCATAGACGATTTGATAAGAATCGTGTTGGAGAAAATTTGATTCTGCTGACAGAAATAGGATACGGAGTGTTTGCACTGCCACGCTTCCCTTACGGATGTTATACACCTTAGTATATATAGCATCCGTAAGTTTTTATATGTAGATTTAATCAATTCATTCACAAAATAAAGCATTTTAATGAAAACATTATTTTCAGTTGCAATATTCGCATTTGCAATGAATGCTTCGTATGCGCAGACTGCACGCGAAGAGATACATGAAAACATACATCTTTCGGCAAGTAATTATCTTGCTTATATTGCACCGGACAAACCGTTGACGAAGGCTCCCAAAGGCTATGAACCTTTTTATATGAGCCACTACGGAAGGCACGGTTCACGCTGGCTGCTTGGAGACAATGATTATTCCTCCGTGATAAAGGTGCTGAAGAAGGCTGACGAAGAGGGGAAACTGACTTCCCTTGGCAAGGAGACACTGGCAAAACTGGAGAGATTTTATCCTACCACCATCAAAAGGCTTGGTGATCTCACCACTGTGGGGGAACGTCAGCATCATGGAATCGGCAAACGCATGACGGAGCATTTCCCGGAGATTTTCAAAGGAAAAGACGTGGAAGTTGACGCGAGAAGTACTGTGGTCATTCGCTGCATCCTGAGTATGACGGCTGAATGTGAAGAACTTGCGGCTTTCAATCCGAACATCCGTTTCAGGAACGATGTGAGCGAATCACTGCAATATTATCTGAATCAGCCGTGGAGCGGACGTGTGCGCGAAGAGAGCAGAAAAGGTTGGGATATACGCAATGAATATAAGGAAAAGTTTACTCATCCCGACAGATTATGCAGTTCTCTGTTTACAGACAGCCAATATGTGGCAGACAGCGTCAACGCGAAATCATTCATGCGTCATTTGTTTGACATTGCGGCAAACATGCAGAGCCATGATACGGATATAGACCTTTATCCTTTGTTTACGGAGGAAGAGTGCTATGACCAGTGGCGCATACGGAATATCGACTGGTACATCGGATATGGAGCTTCTCCTGTGACGAACAGTGTGATGCCGTTCAGTCAGGTGAACCTTCTGCGTAATTTTATTGAAACGGCAGATACCATTTTCAACAAGAAAGGATATAACGGTGCCACTCTGAGGTTTGGACATGAGGTGTGCGTGATGCCGATGGCATGTCTGATGGAACTTGACAGCTGCGCGCGCAAAGTGGAAGACCTCGACAGGCTTGACGAGAAATGGGTGAACTACCGTATATTCCCGATGGCGGCGAACATTCAGCTTGTTTTCTACAGACCAAAGAAGGGACATGGCGACATTCTTGTCAAGGCTCTTCTGAACGAGAAGGAAACTACCATGCCGGTAAAAACAGACAACTATCCTTATTACCGCTGGAACGATTTGAGAGAATATTATCTGAAAAAGCTGGATGATTTTCAAGGAGAATAAATTGTTCGGCAGACAATCAGAAACTGATTTAATCATATATTTTTAATCTTATAATTTAGTTTTGAATATGAGAAAAAGACTCTTCTTGTGTGGCATTTTCGCCACGATAATGACTGTTGTCATGGCACAACAGAACAAGTATAGCGTAGTTGGAGAATTTGGTGTTCCCCAGTACAAAGGCAAAGTATATGTGTATGATTTATTCACGAAACAGCCGGTAGATTCTACAGATATACAGAACGGCAAATTCGTCTTCAACGGGACGGCGGAGACTCCGACAGTAGGGGTGCTTCTACATCCGAAGCGTGGTGCATTGACTTGCTTTATACTGGAACCCGGAAATATCGAGATTAAATTGACATCGCAGGTTCCGGAAATGAAGGGCACACCGTTGAACGACATACTCTGCGCATATACCAAGCATTTGCAGAATATGGATGCCGATACTCGTAAGGCGCAGGCAAAAACTCTTTCTGAAAACATGATTGCTTCTCACGGAAATGATATTCTTGGTGTGCTGGTTATGTGTGAGGCGGAAGGATTAGGCATGAATGTAGAAGATGCGTTGAAGCTGCTTGACAAGTGCGGAGATAAGGTAAAGGAGCATCCGGCTATTGTAGCCAAGAAAGCAGAATGGGAGTCTTTGTTAAAGACTTCTGCCGGAAAGATGTTTACGGACTTCACCGTGGAATATGACGGCAAAAAGACATCTCTTTCCGACTATGTGGGAAAGGGGAAGTATGTGCTCGTTGATTTCTGGGCAAGCTGGTGCGGACCGTGCCGACGTGAGATTCCGAACATTGCTTCATTGTATAAAAAGTACAAGGACAAGGGACTTGAAGTGCTTGGTGTAGCTACATGGGACAAGCCGGAGGACACTTTGAAGGCGATGAAAGAACTGAATATCACATGGCCGCAGATAATCAATGCACAGCGTATCGGTTCTGACGCTTATAGCATCTCCGGCATTCCGCAGATTATTCTTTTTGCTCCGGATGGAAAGATTGTAGCGCGCGATCTTCGTGGAGAGGAACTGAAGAAGATGGTAGAAGATGTGATGAAGAAATAGTATATGAGGCATTTCGGAACTTGAAACGTTGCAATTTTTGCAGCCATTATACTATTTTATTTAGTGATATGACAATAAACGACTAATAATATCGCAAATGTTGCGGCATTATTAGTCGTTTATTGTCATGAAAATATTAAACAGCCAAAGCATAAAAAACATAGCATTTCGCCATTTTCATTTTGACAAAATGATATTTTCGCCCAAAATAAAAATTTAACATTTGAAGCCGTTTCTTGCAGATGGCGAAGAGACGAAATTTCTGGATTTGTGATAATTAATTGATAATCAATGATATACAATTTTGTAAAAATCGCTCAAAAAAACGTGCCGGACGCAATTTTTCGATTGTTTTGAGTGTTCTGGTAATTAGTTGACTATTAATGTGTTATAGCTAAATTTCCCGTTTTCATGCCTAAACACCGCCCTAAAACCACCCACTTTTAAGTTTTTGTTCAGACACACTTCCGAAACAGCCGATTACACACATATTAACATTTCATCCGGACAATGCCGTTTTTTATCCCGAAATTCGGTGTTTTTTTAATCTCACCGCGGTGATTTTAAAACTCCACCGCGGTAGAAAAAAAATTACACCGCGGTGTTTTTAAATTTTCACCGCGGTGAAAATTTAAAAACACTGCGCTGAAAATTCAGAAAGACTTTGCCAAAATATAACAAATGTGAACATGCTATCTAAAATCTCAACACTATTTCACAATTAAGAAGGCTCTCGGAAAATGCGCGTAG
>JAJPZU010000130.1 GCA_021204165.1 Prevotellaceae bacterium | reverse complement strand
CGCGGTGAAGTTTTAAAATCACCGCGGTGAAATTAAAAAAACACCGAATTTTGGGGTAAAAAACAGCATTGTCCGAGAAAAATGTTAATAAGTGTATAATCAGCTGTTTCAGAAGTGCGTCTGAACAAAAACCGGAAAGAGAGGGGTTTCAGGGCGGTGTTTGGGGTCGAAAACGGTGGATTTAGCTGTAACATATTAATAGTCAGCAAATTACCAGAACACTCAAAACACTCAAAAAATTGCGTCCGGCGCGTTTTTTTGAGTGTTTTGAATAAAATTATATATTATTGATTATCAACAAGTTATCTCTAAGATGTTTTTTTAGTCTCTTCGCCATCGACAAAAAACGGCTCCAAATGTTAAATTTTCATTTTGAGTGAAAATATCATTTTGTCAAAACGACCAAATTGATTTATATCATGTTTTGCAGCTTTTTTGTAGGCAAAGACAATCATTCAACCGTAAATGTCACTTCCACGTTCACAGCCTTGATACAATCTGTATCACGATACTGGTACTGCATGGTGACAGTGTGCTTATGTCCGCGAACACAATATCCGGCATCTGTACGAACACCGCAGTTCCATGAAAACAAGTCATCGAACACCTCAATATAGACATGTCCGCTGTTCCATGTATATGGTTCACCATTGGCATCAAACCATCCTCCAAACACACCATTGGTTTTATTGGCCCCCTCTGAGCCATCGCGCATCAAAGGAACAATGACCATGTTATCAGAAGCAAGGAGCGCAGCCTGAGTGATTCCGAGAATATCGGCAAGCGCAGCCATATCTATATCCACAGTTACAGACTGTTTATAGCCATCAGCATAGCGGAGGGACAATGCCTTCTCCATCTTTCCCACAACCACTTTTTCCATCGGTAAAGGATATGAATTGATGACCGTAGTCATATAGTCGGCACGATTGCTCAACCATGACTTCATTTTGCTGATTTCAGTGCTGACCTTCTTGCCTATGTACCAACGCTTGGAGTCGCGTGCAAAAGCTCCTTCATTCATGCAATCCACAAACTTCTCGCACTCAGCCCAGTTGCGAGTGAATATCGAAGAGGATATGCGGTTCCATGCCTCTTTGTAGTCGGAAACAAAGCGGGAAGAGCCGAACATGTCCGTAAAGAATCTCGGGAGGGAATAGGCTCCGTTTTGATGAAGCGGGTCTGTCCCCATCATAAGTTTGCGGTATGACGCAAAGAAGTCATGCTCACTGCCCCAGTCGAAATCGTACCCGGCATCCCAGTCCCACACAGGCCCCATCGTGTATTTTCCTCCGGCATCACGAAACATATAGACGCTGCGTGGAGCTGTGAAATCGACATTGTAGAGGTATTCTTGCAGTTGAAGCATTGAAATGAATGTTTGCATGTCCATGAGTTCCGACACCTTCTCATAGTCATGTTCCTTGACTGCCGCTTCGAGTTCGGAAAGTTCGGAACGTATCCGGCTTATCTGCTCTTCTGTAGGATTGTCAGGAAACTTAATGCACATAGGCATCTTATAGACCTCGGAATAGAAGTTGTCTGTGGCGGAAGGACTCAAATCCGGTCCGTCATCAAGGTCGAAGCTGAGCAATACTCCTCCTTCTTCGGAAATATCCACCCGATTGCTCCCCTGCTCCACTTGCTCGGTAAGCTGGTAAAGCCCGATGTAGTCCGTATTCAGAAAGACCTCCACATAGCGGGTGTGATTCGTGAACGGCATATTGAGCCATTGTGCCGTTTCAAAAGCAAATGTATTCATGAGGTCGGTCGGGTCGCGATAGTTGGCAAGGAGCACCCAGTCTTTATTCTTTTTCAGTCCCAGAATACGGTCTTTCACATCGAGTTTGATGCGATAGGGCTTCTTGGGATACCAAAGCCATGTGGAATTGCCTCGTCCGCGGATGCGTGCCGAACCTGAATAGTCAGGGAACTCGCCTTTCCCGTCGATGGAGATATAGCAAGGAACATACTGCTCTTTTGAATCGACAGGAGACATGTCCTCTGTGACAATGTTCATGGCAAAGACCTTGTAACGGTTCTGCATAAAGGTTTCGGACGAAGAGAAGAAAGAAATGCTGTCGAGCGAGGAAACGGCAAAAGGAATATGGGTGTAGCCTGTCTCCGCCTCGTCCGGTCCGTAACGATATGCCTTCAAAGTGTCAAGACTTTCGTTGAACTCGAAAAAGGGCACATGCTCAATGCGATAAGGAAAATGCCACTCCTCTTCCATGTCATGCACACTTACCCGGAACCAATCTTGCGCTTGGATGCCGAGAGTGAATAGAAAAACTGCACTGAGGCAGAGTGTACGTAGAAATTCTTTCATATATCAGATTTTTTTATTTATATCTAAGGGATGCTATGGTCTTCTGTGACCAAATCTGTAGCCAAGTCCAAGCATGAGGTAGTTAGGGGTCTTCAAATCATGCAGCGTGTAGCCTATATGGAGAAATGTGTCGCGGAAAAGGTCTATCTTCAGTGCAAGCACCTGATAGACTCCACTCATGTCGCCTTTGGAGTTTATCACATTGGTTCCGACTCCGGCAGCAATGGTAAAGTAGGGCATGACAAATTCTGCACGTGCCGACACGCCTAACGCCATCTGTCGCCACGCAGACAGACGTTCATGCTCTGTTCGTATGTTTGCGCTTTGGTCGTATGCTCCGTCAAATGAAATTCCGGCTCTGAACATAGGAGAAAGATTGTACATCGGAGCGAAATTGAACCCGCAGACGGCATACGTGCCGGGAAGTGACATCGGGCCGTCTTCGGTGTAGAAGCCTTTGCTTCGCCATGAACCGAAGAGAAGAAGGTCGTATGTCAGATAGGGTGAAAAAGGTTGTGCTGCACAGGAAAGTGCACGAGGTGGCTTACGGTCGATGTAATAGGCAAGTCCGATATTTGCTCCTCCGATATTAAGTCCGGCATTCGGTATTTTTGTATTTCCGTTGGAGAAATGGGACAGCGAGACTCCCATGTTCAAATCTATATTTCGGGAAACAATCCAACTGAGATAAAAGTCTGCATCAATATAAGCAGTGACTTTTGAGCCTATAATCCGGTTGCTGCTGTTGGCGACTGCGTTGTACGGATTCCACCCCATTGCAAGCCCTAAGTTCCATTCGTAGTTGAAAGTAAGGGAAGAGGAGAGTTTGGCAATTCTGGCACCTTGGAACAAGAATACAGAGAAGGGATTTCCCAACTGTGCATTGAAATGATGATGTGCAACTCCTATACCTTGATAGCATTCCGGATGGACAAATGTTTTTTCTTGGGGAAGCGAAACAAAGGCATACTTCAATTTGTAAGTAATGGCACGATTCATCACTCTGTACTCCGGGTTGTCTCCACGCAAGAACTTGTTGGTATGGAAAATCAAAGAGGGATTGAAGGTAAACTCAATACGATGCCCTCCGAAAGCAGAAATGGAAGATGTATCAACACAGACAGAGGTTGAGGAGAAGTCGTCCGTACAAGAAAATCCGAGGGAAGAGTCGGATGACGCACCAACAGTTGCAGTAATGATATTAAAGTCGTCGGTACAAGAGGTTCCGCGAGTAGAGCCGGACGACGCGCCGACAGTTGCAGAAGTACAACTAAGGTCGTCGGAACAAGAGGTACCGCAGGTAGAGCTGGACGACGCGCCTACAGTTGCAGAGGTACAACTAAAGTCGTCGGAACAAGAATGGGCAATGCCGTTACATTCCTTTCCGCATACATCAGCAGAACAAAGAACGGTTGTATCGGAAAAGGACTCATTGTCTGCAATGACTCTATCTGCCAGGGAGTTGTCTTGAAAAGGTATCAATTCATCTGCTGAACAGGAAGACATATCGTCTGTCCAAGCAAATGCTCGTGTCATGGGAACAAACAAGACAACAAAAATACAAATCAGATGAAAAGCTCTCGCACTCATGTATTTGTTTGATTATTGCGTGGAATAGCACCACAATTAACGAGACGAATCAGATTCTGTACCATCAGACAGCCTCAGAATCTTATTATCTCACAACCAAAGATATAGGAATGGACAAACTGTAAGCATGGCAATCTTTCTATATCCCGAGGGCAAATATAAAGAAATAAAAACAAAGAGATTCTATAATATTTCTAAAAAAATCCGTATTTTATAATAAATAACTCTTTTAACAAGAAGCAACGTTACTATTTATCAGCAACAAGAATTTGAGTTACAAGCATTTGAACATTCAAGAGTGTATATCCGTCCAAAACACATCCGTCCAAAACAAGCTGACTCAAAACAAGCCTACTCAAAATAATGAAGTCGGCATGTTTCGGACGGCAACTTTACTCTCATGCGCATATCTGACGAATGCTGAGCCTTGACTATACGGGCACTTTCACTACGCTAGTTCGGGACAAGAATTTGCGTTTTCACTGATATTGAACATAGCTTTTTTACTCACAAAATCATGGAACAAAGAAGCTATGAGAAAGTCGATTAAAATCGGATGGTTACCACATAAAAGTTGGCTTGTTTCGGATGGTTACGTTAGACTATGCTCATGCCGAGCGTACATAAAAAAGCATGGTTCTACCCCACAAAGGAAATAGAACCATGCTTATCAAAAGACATTACTATAATTCAAAGTACTACAATAAAAATGCAAATACTTATTACAGCAAAATGTCGTTACTTATTCTGCTACAGTTTCAGCCTGTGCTTCTGCAGCTGTCTCCTCAACTGGTGTCTCAACTTTAGAAGAAGACTTTCTTGAACGACGAGTACGTGTCTTCTTAACTTCAGTCTTCGCCATGTTCTCATCGAAGTCAGCAAGCTCGATGAATGCCATATCAGCATCGTCAGATGCACGTTTACCAAGCTTGATGATACGTGTGTATCCACCCGGACGATCTGCAACCTTAGTTGCGATAGTACCGAAAAGTTCAGTAATTGCATACTTGTTCTGCAAATAGCTAAAAACGACACGACGAGAAGCAGTAGTGTCATCCTTTGATTTTGTAATCAGCGGCTCAACATACATACGGAGAGCTTTCGCTTTTTGAAGAGTCGTTGTGATTCTCTTATGCTCAATCAAAGAAATGGCCATATTAGCCAACATCGCTGCCCTGTGAGAAGCCTTACGACCCAGATGGTTAAATTTCTTATTATGTCTCATCTTTTAATCTTTGTCTAATTTATACTTAGAAATATCTGTTCCGAACGACAGGTTCAAGCTCTCAAGCAAGTCGTCAAGCTCTGTGAGTGACTTCTTTCCAAAGTTGCGGAACTTAAGCAAATCTGTTTTGTTGAATTGTACCAAATCGCCAAGGGTTTCAACGTTCGCCGCCTTCAAGCAATTAAGCGCACGAACTGAAAGATCCATTTCAACGAGTTTAGTCTTAAGCAACTGGCGCATACGCAATACCTCTTCATCGAATTCTTCATTACCATCAAGATCATTGTTCTCAAGAGTAATCTTCTCATCAGAGAACAACATGAAATGATAAATAAGAATCTTTGCAGCCTCTTTCAAGGCATCTTTCGGATGAATAGAACCATCAGTTGTAATTTCAAGCACCAACTTCTCATAGTCAGTCTTCTGCTGTACACGATAGTTCTCAACTGCGAACTTGACGTTGCGTATAGGAGTATAAATGGAATCGATAGCTATTTCATTCACTTCATTGCAGAACTCTCTGTTCTCCTCAGAAGAAACATAACCACGTCCCTTATTAATACTTAATTCTATATCCAAAGTCGCTTGAGGGTCTAAATGACAAATTACCAAATCAGGATTTAACACTCCAAATCCACTGAGATACTTATTTATATCTCCTGCCTTAAACTCTGTTGAATTTTCAATAGCAATGGAAATTCGTTCAGACTCATTTTCATCCACTATTTGCTTGAATCTAACTTGCTTCAGATTCAAGATAATGTTGGTGACATCTTCCTTTACTCCCGGAATTGTAGAAAATTCATGCTCAACACCGGCTATACGAACAGTGTTAATTGCATAACCTTCAAGGGAAGAAAGAAGAATGCGGCGAAGTGAATTACCAATGGTAATTCCAAAGCCCGATTCCAAAGGACGGAACTCAAACTTTCCGTACTTGTCATCGGCTTCCAACATTATTACTTTTTCTGGTTTTTGAAATGCTAATACCGCCATTGTTAATTATTATTTAGAGTACAACTCGACAATCATCTGCTCTTTAATATTCTCTGGGATGTCAGCACGCTCTGGCAAATGTAGGAACTTTCCACCCATGATATTCTCGTCCCATTCAATCCAAGGGTACTTGCTGTGGTTAAAGCCTGCCAAAGAAGCAGCAATGACTTCAAGTGACTTTGCCTTTTCACGAACAGCAACAACCTGTCCAGGCTTTACAGAGAAAGAAGGGATATTCACTACTTTACCATCAACGGTAATATGCTTGTGACTAACCAGCTGACGAGCAGCAGCACGAGTAGGAGCCATGCCAAGACGATATACTACATTGTCGAGACGAGCCTCCAATTTCTGCAACAGCACCTCACCAGTAACACCCGGAGTAGAAGCTGCCTTCTCAAACAGATTGCGGAACTGACGCTCAAGCACACCGTAAGTATATTTTGCCTTCTGTTTCTCCGCAAGCATGAGACCATACTCAGAAGATTTCTTACGACGGTTGTTACCATGCTGACCTGCTGGATAGTTTCTCTTAGACAAAACTTTATCCGGTCCAAAAATTGCTTCGCCAAAGCGACGAGATATTCTTGATTTTGGTCCAATATATCTAGCCATTATTCTTTCTGGTTTTTGAAAGCATATCCCATTGCATTGCAGCCGCGACTACAGAAAGGAAGGATGTAGTCAAAAAAAATGACAATGGAATACGCAAATAAATAATAATTATACTCTTCTTCTCTTAGGAGGACGACATCCGTTATGTGGAAGTGGAGTTACGTCAATGATTTCTGTAACTTCAATGCCAACACCATGAACACCACGAATAGCAGATTCACGACCGTTTCCCGGACCCTTCACATAAGCAACAACCTTTCTCAAGCCAAGGTCATAGGCAACCTTAGCACAATCCTGAGCTGCCATCTGCGCTGCATAAGGTGTGTTCTTCTTAGAACCTCTGAATCCCATTTTGCCAGCTGACGACCATGAGATAACCTGTCCTTCACTATTTGCCAAAGTAACAATGATATTGTTGAATGACGAATGAACATGAAGTTGTCCCTGTGCATCAACCTTGACATTTCTCTTCTTAGCAGAAGTTGTTTTCTTTGCCATATCTGATTATTATTTAGTAGCTTTTTTCTTGTTTGCAACAGTCTTTTTCTTACCCTTGCGAGTACGAGCATTATTCTTAGTACTCTGACCACGAACAGGGAGTCCGATACGATGACGTATTCCACGGTAACAGCCTATGTCCATCAAACGCTTAATATTAAGCTGCACTTCAGAACGAAGGTCACCTTCAACCTTATACTCCTTAGCAATTATTTCACGGATTTTTCCAGCCTGCTCATCATTCCAATCCTTGACCTTCAAATCCTTATCTACACCAGCCTTGTCCAATATTTTAGCTGAACTACTGCGACCAATACCATAAATGTATGTCAACGCAATTTCACCTCTCTTGTTCTGCGGGAGGTCTACACCAACAATTCTTATTGCCATATATCTTTTTTATTTATTCTCTAACAACAGAATCATCCTTGACGTAACTTATACTTAGGATTCTTCTTATTAATTACAAACAAACGTCCTTTACGTCTAACGATAACGCAATCTGGTGTACGCTTCTTCAAAGATGCTCTTGTTTTCATATATTGATTCTTTTTATTTATATCTGAATACTATTCTTCCTTTTGACAAGTCATAAGGAGACATCTCTACACGTATCTTATCACCAGGAAGAATTTTGATGTAATGCATCCTCATCTTACCAGATATGTGAGCGATAATCTCATGACCATTCTCCAATTCTACACGAAACATTGCATTAGATAATGCCTCTATAATAGTTCCATCCTGCTCAATTGCTGACTGCTTAGCCATAGTCTAAAATGATTTATCTCCTAATATTTTTTCTATTTCTTCAAATGACGACAAAATATCAGCCTTTCCCTTACGCACACAAACTGAATGCTCATAATGTGCAGCAGGTTTATTATCGCGAGTTATAACTCCCCAACAATCAGACTGCAAATAGATTTCTTTAGTCCCCATAGTTATCATTGGTTCTATCGCAATACAAAGACCGTTCTTCAAAAGCATACCATTGCCCCGCTTTCCATAATTAGGAACTTGTGGAGCCTCATGCATTTCATGACCGATACCATGACCAACAAACTCTCTGACAACTCCATATCCGTTCTTCTCACAATGGGTTTGAATTGAATATGAAATATCTCCCAGTCTATGACCAACAACAGCCTGCTCAATTCCTTTATATAATGCCTCTTTTGTTGTATTTAACAATCTTCTGACATCGTCAGAAACTTCACCAACAGCAAAGGTATAACAAGAATCACCACAGAAACCATTTAACAATGTACCACAATCCACAGACACTATGTCACCTTCTTTCAAAGGCCGGTCGTTAGGAATACCATGTACGACCTGATTGTTTACCGAAGTACAAATACTAGCAGGAAACGGTTCACCATAAGGGTTTGGAAATCCTTTGAATGTAGGTTCCGCCCCATTATCTCTTATGAAAGTCTCTGCCAAAACATCAAGCTGCTTTGTTGTTACACCCGGCCTGATAACTTTGGCAATCTCTGCCAGCACTCTTCCAACCAACAGATTGGCCTGCCGTAAAAGCTCTACTTCCTCGTCAGTTTTAAGATATACCATCTCTTACTTAATAAGCACCATTAGCAGCATGTGCACCTCTGATACGTCCTGTCTCAAGAAGTCCATCATAATGTCTCATCATCAAATGACTCTCAATCTGCTGAAGAGTATCAAGAACCACACCAACAAGAATTAACAATGATGTACCACCAAAGAACTGCGCAAACTCACGCTGTACCCCGAACAAATCAGCAAATGCTGGCATGATAGCAATAAAAGCCAAAAACAAAGATCCCGGTAATGTTATACGAGACATTATCCTATCAAGGAAATCAGCCGTATTCTTACCAGGTTTCACTCCTGGAATAAAGCCATTGTTTCGCTTCATATCTTCTGCCATCTGAGTCGGATTGATAGTTATAGCAGTATACAAATATGTGAAAACAACAATCAATATAGCAAATATTAAATTGTAAATTCCACTCGTTGTGTCAATCAACAGACTCATAAATGGACTCAGTTTTCCGCCAGACACGTATCCTGCTACACTCACAGGAATAAACATTATAGCCTGAGCAAATATAATCGGCATCACATTCGCAGCATAAGGCTTCAATGGTATATACTGACGTGCACCACCATACTGTCTATTTCCAACAACTTTCTTCGCATACTGTACAGGCACTCTACGTACACCTTGTACAAGCAAGATAGCAGCTGCAATAACGGCAAGAAGAACAACAATCTCTACAAGCAGAACAATGAGACCACCCTGCCCCGGAGAAGAGAAACGAGTTGTAAGTTCCTGAATGAAAGCCTGTGGAAAACGAGCAATAATACCAATCATGATAATCAAAGAAATACCATTTCCAATGCCCTTATCCGTAATTCTTTCACCAAGCCACAAAATGAACATACTTCCCGCAGCCAAAATAATTGTTGCTGTAATCAGAAACCAAGTCCAATCCAATGATGGATAAAGAGCTGTACCTCCAGTCTGCAATCTCAAGTTGAAAAGATATGAAGGTCCCTGAAACAGCAAAATCAGAATAGTCAAATAACGAGTATATTGATTCATCTTTCTTCTACCACTCTCACCTTCACGCTGCATTTTCTGGAAGAAAGGTACAGCAATGCCTAACAACTGCATCACAATTGAAGCAGAGATATATGGCATGATTCCAAGTGCAAAAATAGATGCCTTAGAAAAAGCTCCACCTGAGAACATATCAAGCAAAGACATCAGTCCGCCCTCCGTCTGATTACGCAGACCTTGAAGTGCCTCAGTATCAATACCGGGCAAAACAACATAGGAACCAAAACGGTACACGACAACAAACATAAGGGTAATGAGGAGTCTCGTGCGGAGATCCTCAATTTTCCCTATGTTAGACAATGTCTTAACAATCTTGATATTCTTAAGTTTATCGATTGCTTTTCCCATTCTTTTAAAGTTTTACAGCATTGCCACCCTTTTCTGTAATCATTGCTTCAGCCTTCTGTGAGAAAGCATGAGCTTCAATTTCCAGTTTGGAGGTCAACTCGCCATCACCCAAAACTTTTACGAGCTGTTTTGAATTTGCCAATCCAGCTTCAATAATATCAGCAAGAGTGATTTTTGTCAGTTTCTTGTTATCAGCCAAATTCTGAATATCATCAAGATTAACAGCCTTATACTCAACTCTGTTGATATTTTTAAATCCGAATTTAGGTACACGACGCTGCAAAGGCATCTGTCCACCTTCAAAACCGATCTTCTTCTTGTAACCAGATCTTGCTTTAGCACCCTTATGTCCACGTGTAGATGTACGTCCCTTACCAGAACCATATCCACGTCCAACACGTTTGCTATTATGTGTTGAGCCTTCTGCTGGTTTCAAATTATGTAGTTCCATTTTATTCTCAAAAATTAAATTAGTTCAATTAATCTACAACCTCTACAAGATGATGAACCTTACGAATCATACCTCTCAATGAAGGAGTATCCTCATGTTCAACAACCTTATTCATTTTTTTCAAGCCTAATGAATCTAGAGTACGTTTCTGATCAACTGGTCGACCGACACGACTTCTTATCTGCTTAATCTTAATTGTAGCCATTACCAATCCTCCTTTATCCTCTAAAAACTTTAGTTAAACTAACACCGCGGTTCTGTGCTACGGTCTTAGGATCACGCATATTAGCAAGAGCTTCAATAGTAGCTTTTACCAAATTATGCGGATTTGAAGAACCCTTAGATTTTGCAAGAACATCAGTAATACCAACACTTTCAAAAACTGCACGCATTGCACCACCTGCAACAACACCAGTACCGGCAGAAGCAGGCATAACAAGTACACGTGCACCACCAAACTTGGCATAAGCTTCATGAGGAACTGTACCTTTGAGAACAGGAACTTTAACCAGATTCTTCTTTGCAGCTTCAACACCTTTTGCAATAGCAGCTGTCACTTCGCCAGCCTTTCCAAGACCGTAGCCAATCACACCATCACCGTTTCCAACAACTACAATGGCTGCGAATGTGAATGTTCTACCACCCTTTGTAACTTTTGTAACACGATTAATAGCAACCAATCGATCTTTCAGTTCGACGTCGTTTCCTATCTTAACTCTATTAACCATAATTTCAATTAAAATTTAAGTCCAGCGTTACGGGCAGCATCAGCTACCTCCTTAATTCTCCCATGGTACAAATAACCGTTACGATCAAATACTACAGTAGTAATACCAGCTTCAATAGCCTTTTTCGCAATCAGTTCACCAACTTTAGCAGCCTGCTCACACTTAGTGCATTTTTCCATACCGAGTGATGATGCAGAAACAAGAGTATTTGCCTTCTCATCATCTATAATCTGTACATAAATCTGCTTATTACTTCTGAATACAGACATTCTTGGACGTTCAGCAGTACCAGAAATCTTATTGCGTATTCTATATTTAATTTTAATACGTCTTTCTAACTTTGTTATCATACTCGTACAATTAAAAATTATTTAGCACTTGCTGACTTACCAGACTTTCTTCTAATTACCTCACCCTGGAAACGAATACCCTTTCCTTTGTAAGGTTCAGGCATACGGAACGAGCGAATCTTAGCACATACCATACCCAGCAACTGTTTGTCACAAGACTCGAGCATGATTAGAGGATCCTGATTTCTCTCAGATTTTGTTTCAACCTTGATTTCCTTAGGCAATTCGAAACAAATGGAATGAGAATATCCCAAAGCAAAATCAAGAAC
This sequence comes from Prevotellaceae bacterium, assembly GCA_021204165.1. Taxonomy (GTDB): domain Bacteria; phylum Bacteroidota; class Bacteroidia; order Bacteroidales; family Bacteroidaceae; genus RGIG8745. The sequence goes on along the minus strand of JAJPZU010000130.1, from coordinate 12,513 downwards.
ATTACCTGTATTTGAAACACGATAACCAACACCAACCAACTGAAGTGTCTTCTTATATCCCTCAGAAACTCCTATAACCATGTTGTTAACAAGAGCACGGTACAATCCATGAAACGCATGACGCTGTTTTGGATTATCAACCATCATTTCCACATTTTCCTCCATTGTCAACTTTCCGTCCTCAATCACAACATTTATAGCAGGATTTACATATTGGGAGAGTTCTCCTTTAGGACCTTTTACAGTTACAATGTCATCCTTATGAGTAATTGTTACTCCTGCAGGAATAATAATAGGCAATTTACCAATTCTAGACATTATATATCCTCCTTACATTAATATACATAACAAAGAACTTCACCACCGATTTTCAGTTCTGAAGCCTCTTTATCGGTCATCACACCCTTGGATGTAGATATTATAGCAATACCCAATCCATTTATGACACGTGGCATGTCTTTGTAGCCAGTGTACTTACGAAGACCCGGACGAGAAACTCTCTTCAAACTAACAATTGCATTAGTCTTTGTTTCCGGATCATACTTCAGGGCAATCTTTATTGTACCCTGAGGTCCTTCTTCAACGAACTTGTAGTTCAACAAATAACCCTTATCGAAAAGGATCTTTGTAATTTCCTTCTTCAAATTAGAGGCTGGAACTTCCACAACCTTGTGCTTAGCCATAATGGCATTTCTCAACCTCGTCAAATAATCTGCTATAGGATCTGTCATAATAAAATTAAATTAATCGGGATTTTCCCGACAATATTTAAAATAAAAATTGTTTACCAGCTTGATTTCTTTACACCAGGTATAAGACCAGCAGAAGCCATCTCACGGAACTGAATACGTGAAAGTCCAAACTGACGCATATACCCTCTTGGACGTCCTGTAATCTTACATCTGTTATGCAGACGAATAGGATTAGCATTAGCTGGTATGCTCTGAAGTTTACGAGCTGCCTCATAAGCGTCCATCGGATCACCAGTGTTTACAATCTTCTTCAAAGCGGCACGCTTTGCTGCATATTTAGCCACAAGTTTTGCTCGCTTAACTTCGCGAGCCTTCATTGATTCTTTTGCCATATCTGTTATTTTTTTGCATCCTTAAACGGTAATCCAAATGCCTTAAGAAGAGCATAAGCTTCCTCATCAGTCTTAGCAGATGTAACGAAAGTAATATTCATACCCATAATCTTATCAACCTGGTCGATATTGATTTCCGGGAATATAATCTGTTCCTGAATACCAAGAGTATAATTACCACGTCCGTCAAAGTTTGTGCTTATACCCTTAAAGTCACGGATACGAGAAAGAGATACACGAATAAGTTTCTCAAGGAATTCATACATTGTGTTTCTGCGAAGAGTAACCATAACTCCAATAGGCATCTTCTTACGAAGACGGAAGTTAGAGATATCCTTCTTAGACAATGTAGCTACAGGCTTCTGTCCTGTAATCTGTGCGAGTTCAGCCATAGCAACTTCGATGATTTTCTTGTCAGCTGTAGCTTTACCCAATCCCTGGTTCACAACAATCTTCTTCAATACAGGAATCTGCATAGGAGAAGAATAATTAAACTGTTTCATCAATGCCGGCATAATCTGCTCAGCATATACGTTCTTTAGATTAGCAGTAGTACTCATTAAATCTCCTCCCCTGATTTTTTAGCATAACGAACTAATTTGCCATTCTCACCAATCCTTCTTCCAATACGTGTAGGTTTTCCTGTCTTAGGATCAAGTACATTAAGATTAGAAATATGGATAGGTGCTTCCTGCTTAATAATTCCTCCCTGCGGATGCTTTGCACTTGGCTTTGTGCTCTTTGACACAATGTTAACACCCTCAACAACGGCACGCTGCTCTTTAACAAGCACAGAAAGAACTTTACCTGTCTGACCTTTGTAATTGCCAGCATTCACGTAAACCGTGTCACCTTTCTTTATATGCAACTTACTCATTACTATGAATCTTTATAAATTAAAGAACCTCTGTAGCCAAAGAAACAACCTTCATGTTAGCAGCACGGAGTTCACGAGCTACAGGACCAAATATACGGCTACCTCTCATCTCACCGGCATTGTTCAAAAGAACACATGCATTGTCATCAAAACGAATGTACGAACCATCAGCACGACGAATCTCCTTCTTTGTACGTACAATCAAAGCCTTTGATACTGCACCCTTCTTTATTTCACTTGAAGGGATAACATTTTTAACTGCTACAACAATCACATCTCCAACAGAAGCATAACGTCTTCTTGTACCTCCAAGAACTCTTATACAAAGAACCTCACGTGCACCGCTGTTGTCAGCAACTGTCAATCTTGATTCTGTCTGTATCATATTTTACTTAGCCCTTTCTACGATTTGTACTAATCTCCATCTTTTAGTTTTGCTCAACGGACGAGTCTCCATAATCAACACTGAATCACCAATGTTACACTCATTATTCTCGTCATGAGCATGGTATTTCTTTGTCTTGCTGACAAACTTACCATAAATAGGATGCTTTTCCTTAAATTTAGCAGCAACAACTATGGTTTTGTCCATCTTATTACTTGTTACCACACCCATTCTCTGTTTTCTTAAATTTCTAACTTCCATGTAGCCGCAATTTTATTTATTAAGTTCTCTCTGACGCAACTCACACTTCATCCGGGCAATATCACGACGCAATTTCTTAATCTGTGAATAATCCTCCAGAGGAGAAATATGGTGGTTGAACTTCATATTGCTATAATTTGCAACTTCTGTATCGATACGTTCTGCAAGTTCTGCAGTTGTAAGTTCTCTTATTTCCGAAATTTTCATAATCAAGCATTTTTGTCGTAATCACGCCTTACAATAAACTTAGTAGTTGTCGGAAGTTTCTGTGCGCCAAGACGCAATGCTTCTTTTGCAATTTCATAAGAGACTCCTTCAACTTCAAAGAGAATACGTCCCGGTTTAGCAGGAAATACATAAGCATACGGATCTCCCTTACCTTTACCCATTCGCACGTCAGCCGGTTTTTTAGTAATTGGTTTGTCCGGGAATATTCTAATCCAGACCTGTCCCTGACGCTGCATATAACGTGTAATAGCCACACGCGCAGCCTCTATTTGACGTGCAGTAATCCAACGTGTCTGCAAAGCCTTTATACCAAAACTACCAAATGCCAATTCAGTACCTCTATGTGAAACACCTTTCCAACGACCACGGCCTTTTTGCGGTCTTCTATATTTCTGTCTTTTTGGCTGTAACATAATTCAAAAAAATTAGCGGTTTGACTTTCTGTTTCTGAATCTCCTACCGCCGCCGTTATTGCTGCGGCCAGTCTCTTTTGTCTGAGTATAATCAGGAGTCAAATCCTTCTTACCAAACACTTCTCCTCTGCATATCCAAACCTTAATGCCAAGAAGTCCAACCTTTGTCAGTGCTTCTGCAAGACAGTAATCGATGTCTGCTCTAAAAGTATGGAGCGGAGTACGTCCTTCCTTATACATCTCAGAGCGTGACATTTCAGCACCGTTAAGACGACCAGAAATCTGAATTTTTATACCTTCAGCACCAGATCTCATTGTATTTGCAATAGCACTTTTAATAGCACGTCTGTAAGCTATCTTACCTTCAAGCTGGCGTGCAATATTATTAGCAACAATCACAGCATCAAGTTCCGGACGTTTAATTTCAAAGATGTTAATCTGAACGTCCTTGTCTGTAACTTTCTTGAGTTCCTTTTTCAGCTTTTCAACGTCCTGTCCACCTTTTCCGATGATTGCACCCGGACGCGCTGTGCAGATTGTAATTGTCACAAGTTTAAGTGTACGCTCAATGACAATTTTAGATACGCTTGCCTTAGCAAGACGCACGTTAAGATACTTACGGATTTTACTATCCTCAAGAAGATTGTCTCCGAAGTTACTTCCTCCGAACCAGTTAGAGTCCCAGCCTCTTATTATTCCGAGACGGTTACTTATTGGATTACATTTCTGTCCCATAATTACTTTCAGTCATTAGTAGTTTTAGCGTCCACAAAAACAGTAACGTGATTCGAACGCTTGCGTATTCTATAACCTCTTCCCTGTGGAGCAGGTCTCATACGCTTAAGCGTAGCACCCTCATCAACAAATACCTTGCTAATATACAATTCGCCATTCTCAGCCTTACGCTCGTTCTTCTGTTCCCAGCTTGCAATCGCAGAACGCAACACCTTCTCCAAGTCTTTAGAAGCATCTTTTGAGCAGAATTTCAGAGTTGCCAGAGCTTTGCTAACTTCCATTCCTCTTACAAGGTCTGCGACATATCGCATCTTGCGAGGTGATGAAGGGATGTTGCGAAGAATAGCATAATAAGTAGTCTTTTTGGCCTCTTTAATTTTCTGGGCCATTATGTGTTTCCTTGCTCCCATTATATAATTTTCTTTTTATCAAGTTGTAGCCTGTTTACTTCTTCTTGTTACCTGCATGTCCACGGAAAGTACGAGTAAGTGAAAATTCACCGAGCTTGTGACCAACCATATTCTCAGTAATGTAAACAGGAATAAATTTATTTCCGTTGTAAACCGCAATGGTATGCCCCACAAAATCAGGAGAAATCATTGAAGCTCTCGCCCATGTCTTTATAACGCTCTTCTTGCCGCTCTCATTCATAGCAAGCACTTTCTTTTCGAGCTTTACATTTATGTATGGACCTTTTTTTAATGAACGACTCATATTTTACTCAATTAATTATTTTTTACGTCTTTCAATAATGTACTTGTTAGAGCTCTTCTTAGGCGCACGCGTCTTAAGACCCTTAGCATACAAACCATTGCGTGAACGTGGATGTCCTCCGGTGTGACGACCTTCACCACCACCCATAGGGTGATCGATTGGGTTCATAACAACACCACGGTTGTGAGGACGACGTCCCAACCAACGAGAGCGTCCAGCCTTACCTGAAGACTCAAGTGCGTGGTCTGAGTTACTTACGCTACCGATAGTAGCCTTACAAGTACTGAGCACCTTACGAATTTCACCTGAAGGAAGCTTAATTACGCAAAAACGTCCCTCACGAGAAGTTAACTGAGCAAAATTGCCGGCAGATCTTACCATCTTGGCACCTTGTCCAGGACACAGCTCGATGTTGTGTATTACAGTACCGACCGGTATGTTCTGGAGCGGGAGTGAGTTACCAAGATCTGGAGCAGCATTTTCTCCAGACATGATGGTTGTGCCAACCTTCAATCCATTAGGAGCAACGATATAACGTTTTTCACCGTCAGCATAGAAGAGCAAAGCGATACGTGCCGAGCGGTTCGGATCGTACTCAATAGTCTTCACTACTGCCGGTATTCCGTCTTTATCTCTCTTGAAGTCGATAATACGATAGAGTCTCTTGTGACCGCCACCTCTGTATCTTACAGTCATACGACCTTGGTTGTTGCGACCACCTGTGCTACGCTTACCGTACACAAGAGTTTTTTCTGGTACAGATGTAGTAACATCATCAAATGTACCAATAGCTTTGTGTCTTTGACCTGGAGTAATTGGTCTGAATTTACGAATACCCATTTTACTTATTAAATGTTACTATAGAAATCAATAGTTTCGCCTTCACGGAGAGTTACTATAGCCTTCTTGAAAGCATTAGTTCTACCCTTGATAACACCAGCCTTTGTGTAACGGCTTTTAGTTTTGCCGGCATAGTTCATGGTGTTAACCGAAACCACATTTACATTGTATTTAGCTTCTATCTCTTTTTTAATCTCAATCTTGTTGGCCTTAGGATTCACGATAAAGCCGAACTTATTGTTCTGCTTCTCTGTGATAGCCGTCATTTTCTCAGTAATCAACGGTTTGATTATATAACCCATATTACAGCCTCCTTACTTGTTAAAAGTTTCATCCACCAAACTAAGCGCATTCTCAGTAACGACAAGAACGTTTGCATTCATCACTTTGTAAGTGTTGAGTGCAGACGCAGTCATAACTTCAACGCGCTGTATGTTACGAGCAGACAAATATACGTTTTTATTATTCTCCGGCAAAACGAGCAAAAGCTTCTTACCCTCAATTTTGAGATTATTTTGCATTTTTACAAAATCTTTAGTCTTTGGAGCTTCAAAATTGAAATCTTCAACTACTATAATAGCGTTTTGCTGTGCCTTGTAAGAAAGCGCGCTCTTACGTGCAAGGCTCTTCACCTTCTTATTAAGTTTAAACCAATAGCTGCGTGGTCTTGGACCAAAAACGCGGCCACCGCCTCTGAGAAGAGGAGACTTTATATCACCACGACGTGCACCGCCGCCACCTTTCTGACGGATAAGTTTACGAGTGGAACCAGATATTTCGCTTCTCTCTTTTGACTTATGAGTTCCCTGGCGCTGTGCTGCGAGATACTGCTTTACGGCAAGGTATATAACATGATCATTAGGCTCAATTCCGAAGATAGCATCGTTCAATTCAACCTTCTTTCCAGTATCCTCACCATTAATGTTCAAAACTGAAACTTCCATTACTTCTTAATTATTACGATTGAACCATTGTATCCAGGAACAGAACCCTTTACAAGAAGAAGATTGTGCTCCGGTATAATCTTAATCACCTGCAGGTTGTGCGTTGTTACCTGCGCATTTCCCATTTGACCGGCCATAGGTACGTTCTTGAACACGCGTGAAGGTGTTGCACACGCACCGATAGAACCCGGCTTACGCTGACGGTCGTCCTGACCGTGTGTCATCTGACCTACACCACCGAAACCATGACGTTTAACAACACCCTGGAATCCCTTACCTTTAGAAGTTCCCACAACGTCAACATAAGGAGCGTCATTGAAAAGCTCAACTGTGATTACATCACCCAAGTTGTGCTCCTCGTCAAAAGTGAACTCGGCCAAGTGTCTCTTTGGAGTTGTACCTGCTTTCTGGAAGTGTCCCATCATAGGCTTAGTTGTGTTCTTTTCCTTAGCTTCCTGAAAGCCAACCTGAACAGCAGCATAGCCGTCTTTCTCAACACTTTTGATTTGAGTTACAACACAAGGACCTACTTCGATAACAGTGCATGGCAGATTCTTGCCATCGGCACTGAAAACGGATGTCATTCCGATTTTTTTTCCTAATAATCCTGGCATTTCAATTGTTTTTAATTAATTGTTCTCAAAATATTAAACTTTAATCTCTACTTCAACACCACTTGGCAACTCAAGCTTCATAAGAGCATCTACAGTCTTTGTTGTAGAGCTGTAAATGTCAATAAGTCTTTTGTAAGTGCAAAGCTCAAACTGTTCACGAGACTTCTTGTTTACGAAAGTACTGCGGTTTACAGTGTAAATACGCTTGTGTGTTGGCAATGGAATAGGACCGCTGACGATAGCGTCTGTTGCCTTCACTGTCTTTGCGATTTTCTCTGCAGACTTGTCCACCAAGTTGTGATCGTAAGACTTAAGTTTAATACGAATCTTCTGACTCATTTTGTTTATTATTTAATTAGTTATAATATTTTCAAGAGAAGGAGGTATGCAAGTTAAGAGTCGTTTGCTAACCTGCACCTCCCTATCTTCTTATATGAAGTCCGTTGGTATTTCTACCAACAGACATTAATTACACGAGATCTACGCGACCATTGCACTCCTGAAGCACAGCCTTTGCAATTGAGCTTGATACAGGAGAGTGGTGGTCATACTGCATAGAAGAAGTTGCACGTCCTGAAGTAATTGTACGGAGAGCTGTTACATAACCGAACATTTCAGCAAGCGGAACCATAGCCTTAACGATACGAGCACCAGAACGGCTTGACTCCATACCTTCAACCTGTCCACGGCGCTTGTTCAAGTCACCGATTACATCACCCATGTTTTCTTCAGGAGTAACGACCTCAAGTTTCATGATTGGCTCCATGAGTACAGGTTTAGCCTGTGCACATGCGTTCTTGCAAGCCTGAAGTGCGCATATTTCAAATGAAAGCTGATCTGAGTCAACCGGATGGAAAGAACCATCGATAAGAGTAACCTTCATTGAATCCATCGGGTATCCGCCAAGCACACCATTCTTCATTGCGTTTGCAAATCCCTTCTGTACAGACGGTATAAATTCCTTTGGAATGTTACCACCCTTAACTTCATCAACGAACTGGAGTCCGCCTTCCTTGTAGTCCTCATCAACAGGTCCTACATTGACAATGATGTCTGCGAACTTACCGCGACCACCAGACTGCTTCTTATAAACCTCACGGAGATTTACAGTCTTAGTAATAGCCTCCTTATAGTTAACCTGCGGCTTACCCTGATTACATTCAACCTTGAACTCACGCTTCAAACGGTCGATGATAATATCAAGGTGAAGCTCACCCATACCGGAGATAACAGTCTGACCGCTCTGTTCGTCAGTGTGAACTGTAAATGTAGGGTCTTCCTCTGCAAGCTTTGCAAGACCTACAGAAAGCTTATCAAGGTCTTTCTGAGTCTTAGGCTCAACAGCGATACCGATAACCGGATCCGGGAAGTCCATTGACTCGAGTACGATAGGAGCTGACTCGTCGCAAAGTGTATCACCAGTGTGGATATCCTTGAGACCAACAGCGGCACCTATATCACCTGCGCTGATAACCTCAACAGGGTTCTGGTGGTTAGAGTGCATCTGGAACAAACGGCTTACGCGCTCTTTCTTTCCTGAACGAGTGTTGAACACATACGAGCCTGCTTCCACTTTACCAGAATAAACACGGATAAATGTAAGACGACCTACGTATGGGTCAGTAGCAATCTTAAATGCAAGAGCAGCAGTCTTGTCATCCTCATCCGGCTTACGGTCTTCCTCTTCCTTAGTAGAAGGGTTTGTACCTACTACGTTAGGAGTATCGAGTGGAGAAGGCAAGAAAGCACAAACATAGTCGAGAAGTGTCTGTACACCCTTGTTCTTAAATGAAGAACCACAAAGCATTGGAGTACATGCCATAGCCACTGTTGCAGCACGAAGTGCACGGAGAATCTCCTCTTCTGTGATTGTAGAAGGATCGTCGAAGAACTTCTCCATGAGAGCATCGTCATATTCTGCTACAGTTTCAAGCATCTTTCCGCGCCACTCTTCAGCCTCGTCAACGAGGTCAGCCGGAATTTCTTCAACAGAATATTCTGCGCCCATTGTCTCGTCGTGCCAAAGGATCGCCTTCATCTTGATAAGGTCAACAACACCCTTGAACTTTTCTTCTGCACCGACAGGAATAACAACCGGACACGGATTAGCACCAAGTACTTCTCTCATCTGGCGAACAACTTCAAAGAAGTCTGCACCAGAACGGTCCATCTTGTTCACATATCCGATACGAGGAACATTATATTTGTCAGCCTGACGCCATACAGTCTCTGACTGAGGCTCTACACCTCCGACAGCACAATATGTAGCAACGGCACCGTCAAGGATACGGAGAGAACGCTCTACCTCTGCAGTGAAATCCACATGTCCCGGAGTGTCAATCAAATTAATCTTGTATTTGTTTCCGCCCCAGTTCCAGTATGTAGTAGTAGCAGCAGAAGTAATAGTGATACCGCGCTCCTGCTCCTGAGCCATCCAGTCCATTGTAGCAGCACCATCGTGCACCTCACCGATTTTGTGTGTCAAACCAGTGTAGAACAAAATACGCTCAGAAGTAGTAGTTTTGCCCGCATCGATATGCGCCATGATACCGATGTTACGCGTCAAATGCAAATCACGTTTTGCCATAATATAAGTTTGTCTCTTTTTGCTTGTTAATTTTAGAATCTGAAGTGAGCGAATGCACGGTTAGCTTCTGCCATACGGTGCATATCTTCCTTACGCTTGAATGCGCCACCCTGCTCGTTGAACGCATCCATGATTTCAGAAGCAAGTTTCTCAGCCATGCTCTTTCCTGAACGCTTACGTGCGAAAAGAATCATGTTCTTCATTGAAATAGCCTCTTTACGATCAGGACGGATTTCCGTAGGAACCTGGAATGTGGCACCACCGATACGGCGGCTCTTAACCTCCACCTGCGGAGTGATGTTTTCAAGAGCCTTCTTCCAGATTTCCACTGAAGACTTCTCTTCGTTCTTCATCTTTGTCTCTACAGTCTTGAGAGCATTGTAGAAAATTGAATAAGCGATGCTCTTCTTTCCGTCATACATAAGGTTATTAACAAACTTAGTAACCTTAACATCACCATAAACCGGATCCGGAAGGATCACGCGCTTCTTTGGTTTAGCTTTTCTCATTGTTTGTTTTGAATTTTCTTCAGTCTGAGGTTGCAATTTGTGTTTTCTTCAACATTCCCACCGGAACATTTACTCAACCCGTTTTAGCGTTCCAACAAACCAAAAACTTAGTTAAACGTTAATTTTTAATTTTGAAAGATTTACTTCTTCTTTCCTCCTGCTGCCGGTTTTGCACCTGCTTTAGGACGCTTTGCTCCATACTTAGAACGGCGCTGTGTGCGGCTTGCAACACCTGCTGTATCAAGCGCACCGCGAATGATGTGATAACGTACACCCGGAAGGTCCTTCACACGTCCTCCGCGTACAAGCACGATTGAGTGCTCCTGAAGGTTGTGGCCTTCTCCCGGAATGTAAGAGTTCACCTCTTTCTTGTTTGTCAAACGAACACGAGCGACCTTTCTCATCGCTGAATTAGGCTTCTTAGGTGCTGTTGTATAGACACGCACGCAAACTCCACGACGCTGAGGACAAGAATCCAAAGCAGGAGATTTACTCTTATCTACCAGCACCTGTCTTCCTTTTCTTACTAATTGCTGAATAGTAGGCATTTTGTTTAATTTTTAATTTTTATATTTATATTATTTTCATTATTTCGCATTAATTGCAATGTCCTCATACACTTGGTAAAGGGACACAACACACCAAAAAGCGGTGCAAAATTAGTAATTTTCTATCAAATAGCACATTATTATTGGAATAAAAAGCTTTTTATTTGGCTAAGAGCCGCCGCAAAGCGGTATTTTTAAATTTATTTAACACCAAAGAAGCAACAAAATGCCATTATTGCGGTGAATAAAGCCCTATTAGTTGGCATAAACGCACCCATCAGTTCTCTTTTTCATGGAGCAACAGAACATGTCTGTATAAGCCTACGCAACACCAACCACATTTCCAAAAGTCGGAATCCATCCCCATATAAAAAAACATCCTACCATACATCCATACATCCCTCCACTTAATTACACTAACGACAAATAGTTCCAAGAAAGACTTGTCAAGATTAAATTCTACACCTTATTATATATATAGCACCTCGCCTTTTTATTTTCAGCACCTCGCAAAAGTTAATTAGGCAATGCAAAAAACTGCACAATCGGCATAATGTACAATTCTTTCGTGCGGACACTCTCTTCAGAACTGTGTGATGTCCATGAATACGATGATGTTAATTATATACGGACAATGCGCTGAAAACATATTGCATGTGCAGAGAGGACTCGAAAACAGTGCGCTGAAAACTTTAATCGGCACTGCCGATTATATAAACGGCACTGCTGATTATGTAAACTGCACTGCCGATTATAAAATCGGCAGTGCAGTTTAAAGTTTTCAGCGTACTGTTTTTCACTTCTCTCTGCACTATTTTTTATTTCTCTCTGCACAGATTTTTTATTTTATCCGCAGTATTCATGGTTAAAAAACGTCTCGTCGCCACCGGAAAAAGTTGTCCCAAGTGTTTAATTTACATTTCGACCGAAAATATCATTTTGGCAAATTGAAAAACATATTTTAGAAGCTGCTTAAATGGAGAAGCCTGCCGAATACAGCCACAAATACATCTGCCGAAAACAAAGAGAAGTATGTCAAAGCCTCATACACAATCATAACGAATAAAAATTAAACAGCTTCTGAATGCCTTCTCACTTAAAATCTTTATCTTTGCACCAAATAGAATGAATCATCAGACTACATCAGAGACAAGGACGACTCCACCTTCAAGTATGTCCAAGACAGGGAGTAAATCGTCTGTACCTTATATGAAGTCCGATTCATGAATACAGCTGAAAAAACATCTACTTACATATAGAAACAAATACGTTGAAATAAACAAAAAACATACTACTGATTATGAAACGACTAAGGAATGTTCTGACACTGCTGTCACTGCTGATGATAAACGTGGCAGGAGCGCAAATGCAGAACCCCGTTCAGGTGAAGAGTTCCCTGAAAATGCTTTCAGACACGGAAGCCGAGATTATTTTCGATGCTGTTATCGACGCAGGATGGCACATGTATTCAACGAATGTGGTGCCGGACGGTCCTACAGCCGCCACTTTCAATGTGGAAAAAATCACAGGAGCAAAGACGAGCGGCGGACTTCGCGCTGTCGGCAATGTGAAGAAGCATTATGAAGACATGTTTGAAGCTGATGTCTATTTTTTCGAGAACAAGGGTCAGTTCGTACAGAAAGTGATATTCACCGGAGGTGCATACGAGATTGAGGGAGATTTGGAATATGGGGCGTGCAATGACCAGAACGGTATTCCTCGGACTGCTGCTGACTTCAAGTTTACAGGCGAAGCCAAGACTACTACGGCGGCG
>JAJPZU010000082.1 GCA_021204165.1 Prevotellaceae bacterium | reverse complement strand
AATCCCCGATTTCCGATAAAAGTTCGGCGCGCTTCATTTTGACGCGTGCCAGAGGACTTGGATTTTTAACATTTGGCAAAATCAAAAAGATAGCAAATTAAAGAAAAACCTGCAAATAGAAAGAAAAAATAGCTGAATGGTTATCTTTTTGTCAAAATGGAACACCCCGTCAAAAAATGAATTCAAAAAATTTTTTATGGAGCGTATTTTCTTCGGTTCTTGTGCTGAATCCGGTTCTGTGGCAACTGCTTCTTAAAACAGCTTCTTGTATTCTTTGCATACTTTCTGTGCCCTTGATGAGGCTGCATTCGGCAGTTTCCCAAAATTCGGAAAATCTGCAAGCGGAATCTTGAAAACGGTTTTTATTATTTTTTGCACGTTGTATGAAATGCGGTACGGAGAATATTTCGTATTTTTGTCGCACTAATTATTTTTTTTGACGAAGATGAAAAGATTTCTTGTAACGGCATTTTGTGTATTGGGTACGTTATGTTCTGCGTATGCCCGGAACATGCGCGATTTGATAAAGGAAATGCCGGATTCAGTGATGCCGTTGCTCACCCTCAACAACCGTCTCGACATGATTGATTATCTTGACAGCGGAATGAAAGCTGAAATATCCAATAAATTTGGCGGGAAAAGTGAGATGACGGTGATAAAGGACGACTATGTGAACATAAAGATGTCGGAGCGGTCGAATGTGGCTTTTAAGTTGCTGCCTTTTGGAAGTGACAGTATAATATGTATGATTCATACAGCCAAATCCATTGCTGACGACAGCCGTATTCGGTTTTTCTCTACACAGTGGAAGCAACTGCCCGAAGAATCTTTCTTTTCGCAGCCTGTGGCGGACGATTTTGTGTGCAGGCCCGACACGCTGACGGATGTCGAGTTCCGTAACTTGCGTAACAAGATAGATGCTACTTTTGTGAAGATTGACTTTGTGGATGATTTGACGGATATAGTCTTGACATTCACCACTCCTCAATATATGAGCGAGGACGACAGGAAGGCGGTGGCTCCTTGTCTGAGAGAACAAATCAGAATGAAATGGAACGGTGTGAGATTCGAATGACCATAAATGAAATCCGAATGTCCGCTTGATGTAATTTGTCTTGTTTTGAACAACTTTGATATAGAAGCAGCCAAATCCTTTGTTGAACAAAGAACTTGGCTGTTTTTGTATTGTACTTTATTATTAATAATCCATTTACGGAGTTCTCGCTTTTTCGTGTTAGGATTCCCTTATTCCGCAGTTGGCTTGTTGTTCTTCTAACTTGACATTTTACTTATATTTAAAAACAGCTTCTTAGAAAGTTTTGGTCTTGAAATAGACGGAGTATTTCTTATAATCTCCTGTAATCTTCTTTCATCTGTTGAAATGCTGTTGGATTATCGTTGGAAAATCTTCTTCAATTACACACCAAATAGCCACTCTAAAATCTTTTTGTGGTTCATCACTCGAAATGTCGGATGAATCACAAAATTTGGAATACGATAATTTTTATGGTTAAATAGTGTAAAGTTTGGATTTGTGCAGACTTTTATTTACAGTTGTTTCTTTTGTGTGAAAAATTCTTTGTACCTTTACACTCGGACTATATTATTACCTTAAAATCCGGTTTGTCACAGTCAGACGAGTTCTTTCGTGATATAAAGGTAAGGTAGCCTACGCCGTGCTGAGTATGGCGGAGTCAATAAATGACAAAGCAATACGAAGCGGGCAGTGGGTGGGGAGTATAGTCCAGACATAATGAAGGCGTTTACTTGACGCTGTGTTTGAGACGGTCTGTAATCTAGCAAGTCACAGAAATGTTTGGTCTTGAACTTAGCAACGGTAGATGTCCCGGGTGTGATATATCCAGCCCGTGGAGACCTTGTAAGCATGGATTGTGCCCTTTTGGGTGCAAGCATATTGTTTATATAGATCTCTTAACGGTAATCGATTATTCATATCGGCGTGGGCTCTGACGTTGTCTGTTCGACCAAAATAGGCAATTGCTAGAGCCTCAGACCGTGGAATAGACAACAGGACGATTCCACGCTTTTTTATGTCCATAACGAAGTTCTGTCTAGAATGAAGTTAGGTCATCGATATGAATGTAAATGAGCATACATCTGGTGATATAGACACCTATGGAGGCGGTGAAAGACCTCCCTGCATCGGGCTTACTCCTGATGCCCTCCCCGAAGTTCCAAAGCCGGTTTTGGCTGAGAACTCACAAATAGGGGTGTCCACCAGAAATGCGCTGTCGGAAACCGACGACAAACCTAGTAAAGAGGCAAAGCTTGCTTTGGCTATCCCAAGGTGTGAAGGAGGAAAAGCCAATGGTTCAACACCTTCTAAAACTATTTGGCGAAAGCCCAATGACGTACCCCATTGGTATGCTCTCCGTGTCACCTACGGACGCGAAAAGAAGGCATACGATTATTTGGTTGAAAAACATGTAGAAGCATACTGCCCAACAATCACCACCATCAAAATTATTGATGGAAAAAGAAAATCTGTTGAAGAATCTCGTCTTCCCAATATATTCTTTGCACGCGGAACGGAAGAAGAAATTAAATCATTTGTTTACGATAACGCAAACCTCCCCTACCTTCGTTTTTATTATCGTCATTTCCACAAAGGAGCACGAGTTGTCAAAGAACCTCTCATTGTTCCGGATTATCAGATAGAGAATCTCAAAATTATATGTACGTCTGAGGCTGAGGATGTTCTCATCGTACCACCAGAGAACCGTAAATTCCGCTCAGGACAGAGGGTGCGTGTCATTGGTGGTGCATTCAAGGGAGTAATAGGTAGGGTTGCACGTTATCATGGTCAACAGCGTGTCGCCGTCATCATTGAGGGTTTGTTAACCATAGCTTCTGCATATATACCAAGTGCGTTTATAGAAGTTCTTTAATGATGAATAGATTCAGTTTATAAATTAGATTAATGGAAGTCAAGAAGATATATTATGAAGACTTACAAATAGCCAAAGCCCTGATAAAGAGGAATAATTTGGTCACTCGTAAGTACTTCTACCAGCAGTGTTACCCTCTTTTCAAGTCCATATATGACAACTATTACACGGATTGTACGAACTGCAAGGAGTTCATTGGTGAAATCTATATAGTAGTATTAGCTCCAAATAAAATATCGGGGAAATGTCAGATGGAGAATTTCAGGGGAGAGAGTACCTTAGCAAGCTGGATAAAAACAGCATGTCTTTATTATTGCTATAAACAATATGAGACAAAGAGTCGGATGCCAATATGCGAGCCTCTGGTTTTCAAAAATAATCAAGAAAAAGATGATGAAGGTGGTAGGGATGAGGAAAAGTTCGGCTCTATAGAGATAGATTTCAATAATCTTAATCGTGAGGATGCTCTTGTCATACTGAACAGGATGCCCAACAAGCGTTACAGCGAAATTATCCGTCTGCGCTATTTAGAGCTACTCACCAACGA
This sequence comes from Prevotellaceae bacterium, assembly GCA_021204165.1. Lineage (GTDB taxonomy): Bacteria > Bacteroidota > Bacteroidia > Bacteroidales > Bacteroidaceae > RGIG8745. Next base: position 21,313 of record JAJPZU010000082.1, on the reverse strand, counting down.
AGAGACTGCAAAATTGCTCGGAATGACGATGGAGAATTACTACAATAAACATAAACTGGCGAAAGCTCAGTACATTCGTATCCACGGAAAGGAGAAACAACGATGATTAACGATGATTTCAACTTTACGCTTGATAATTCTGACTTTCCCGTGAGCATAGAGGAATTCGCTGCATATCTCGACGGGAACCTCTCAGACAAGGAGATGGAAAGAATATCTTCAGTCGTAGAGAATGACGATGTGATGCAGGATGTGATGGACGAAATGGAACAGTCGGAACTGACATTTGCCGAATATGGGCAGGAAGATGTGCTGCTGCCGGAAGTACTGGAGGAAATAGACTTTTTCATACCTGAAACAGATTCAATCCATGTATTAGTAGCAGAAGATTACTATGATAGCAATTGTTTAGAACTCCCGCAGATTGAGGAACATATCCATCCAGAAGAATTCGAGCAAGGTGTTTACTATAACGAGATAAATAATATTGAAGAAACATTTGATTCGGATTCCAATACCGATGATAGTGATTCTCTTGACTTCTGACAAATATAAACAATAAGATTTCAATATGGAAGATTTTGATTTCATGAACCTCCTTTATGAAGGAGACGATGGTCTCAGTTTCGGATTTGACACGACAGGAGACAATCAGGTAGACACTTATATTCAGTTGAATGACCCTACGGGGCAATCTGGCTGGATGCAAGGCTTGGACACAACAGGGAATGGAGTTATAGACACTTACCAAGGAGCATGGGATTTGGATGAAGACGGTTTTGCGGAAACTTTCTTTTTGTCTAATGACTACGACCAGGATGGTTCTCTTGATTATATTAAGACGTATTCTGATATAAATGGTGATGGCGAATTTGATTCTGTCGTTACATTCCATGCAGACAACACGGATCCAACTGTAGCATACCGTGTGGAAGCGGATATAGACTTTACAGGAGACCATAACAGTGACTATCATTATGAGGCCTTTATACCGGCAGATAATGAAGGCTTGGATATTGACTATAATGGTGCTGCTATTGGTTCCGCTGATGCAAACGGATGCTTTGATCCTACTACTCCAGAAGAATTTGTCTCGGGAACACCTGCAAAGGATATGGAGGTTTGGCAATGTCAGGGCAATACAAATCGATGCGCTCTTTTTTCGCAACTGTTTACGATAGAACAACTAACTGGACAGCAGATAGATATAGAAGAATTTGCTGATAAGGCTGTGGAAAACGGATGGTTTTCGGAAGAAGGTGGTACGACAGCATTAAACATGGATAAAATGCTGACATACTACAAAGTGGACCATGACATGGTATTTGATGCCAACATGGAGCAGCTTGAATCAGAACTCAACAACGGCAGTAAGTTGATAGTCTCGGTCGATAGCGGACAAATATGGTATGGAGACAACAATGATATTTTCTCACCTGCCACTCGTGCAGACCACGCATTACAGGTTATAGGGATTGACCATTCAGACCTTAATAATCCAATGGTAATCCTTAACGATTCAGGATCTCTGTCAGGATGTGGAGAGATGGTTCCTTTGGATGTCTTTGAGAATGCTTGGGCTGCAGGCGACCATCAGATGATAGTATGCAGGGCATAACAGAATAACCAATAATTATTAAGATTATGAATATAATATCTTCTTTATTTCAAGAACTTAAGCATCGCTCTGAATTACAGGCAATAATTCCGATGGGCTATACACCTGGCATTCCGATGCTATCAGTCAAGCAAGATAACTTGTGCTTGATTGTTCCGTTTCTCCGCTATAAGATTACCGGAGAGAAAGACAAAACACTGGTTTTCCCTATCCGATTTGTAGCAGAATATCTAATTCCCGAAGGTGTTATGGTGAAATTTGAGGACTTGGCATATACTCCATTAGCAGAGAACGTAGATTTTAGCAAAGCATGTGGTCTGTTCAGGCATAAGGCTATAGAGAACCTGTCAAAACAGGAGTATGAAAGCTTACGTACAAAGACATTGGAAAGCCTTGACAAGATAGCAGAGGTGTTGTTGGGAGGTGCAATCTATTCCAAAATGGAACACGAACTTTTATGTTCGCAACTTCAAACAATAGTAGAACCATCTCTTTGGAGTTTCTATCAATTACTTGCACCCGAATTTTATAATAAATATTTTACAAATGGGAAAGATTAATCAAAAAGGTCTGTCTTCATTCAACCATCCTGAAGAGGAGTGTGAGAAACAGACCGTGAAAAATGAGAACGGAGGATGTGTGGATGGTACGGCCTGTTCTCCTGCTGACAGCTCTCAAACTAAGGAGATGCCAAGATCGGAAATGCGGAAGGAACTTCTGCAAGAAGTGAAAAACGCTGTAGAAGTCCTCAAAGAACTGGGACTTCCTCAATTGGCAAACCAAATTATAAGTTTTGCAAAACGTACCACACATTCACGCTTCTCTGTGTCGGTTGTCGGTGAGTTCAATCATGGAAAAAGCACGTTGATTAACAAATTGTTGGGTAAAGATGTCGTACCTACGGACACATTGCCAACAACTGCATTGCTGACCAGAATTGCTTATGGCAACGAGAACCGTGTAAATGTATTGGACAAGTCAGGAAAAGTGGTAGAGACTCTACCTCTGACAAAAGAATCGTGGGACAATCTGGTCGCATACAAGGAAAATGGTGAGATTGGTATTGATAAGGAGGATGGTCAGTTTGGGTATCTTTCTGTTAATGTTGCTAATGATTGGATGCGTAAAGCCGGCATAGATCTCCTTGACACTCCGGGAGCGAACGATGGCAGCAAGAACAGGGATATGGAAATCAGTCGTGCGCTGATGGTGACGGATGGTGCCATTCTCTGTGTAGATGCACAAAAGGGATTGATGGAGACACAACGTGCATTCATCAAAGACCGTCTTCTTGGCACAAGAGTTCCTTTCATGGCATTGGCTATCACACACCTTGACCTTATTCCTAAAGAGAACCGTGACCGTCAGGTCGCCTATGTCATGGGTGTTCTCAAAGGAATGAAAATTGATATGCCTGTTTTCATCACTAACGATGTGGAAATGCCTTCAAATATGTTTGAGGACATAATGGGAGTGGATAAACTTCGTTCAATCATTGCATGTTGGAGCGCAAATCCTGAGCGTGCCGACAGACTGGAATCATGGCTTGCAGCAAATGTATGTAGGGTACTTGCCATCGCACAACAAGGATTTGCCGACCAGCGCCAGCTTTTGGAGGCAAAAGGTGAGGAACGAGATAAAATGATCACTGAGCGCAAGGCCGCTATTGCATCTATGAACGAACAATGGGAGACACTGCGTAAGGAACTGGAAAATAGATGCGGTGAATGCAGAAGAGCTTTTGAAAGACGCTACGATCATGAAATCAAGTCAATTGTTGAATACATGCAGAATCGGATTGACACCATGCCAAACCCGAAACAATGGTACGAAAAGAGTTATAGGTATGAGTTGTCTAATCGTCTGATAGCTGCCTTGATTTCATTGGATGCCGTTGTGACAGAAAATGCTCGCAACGATTTTGAATGGCTTAACAAAGAACTTGTAAAGCAGTTTAAGACTAATGCTGAACGAAATAGCGAAATTTGGAAACGCACAGAAGAACCCTCATTCTATTCTCATAAGAAAGGGCCTGAAATGCTTGACCCTAAAGATGTCAGTAGAAAAGAGGGCTACAAGACAAGTTCTGCTATTATACTTGGCTCAATCATCGCTGGAACACTCCTTACTGGAGGAGTAGGCGGTTTCGTAGGAGGCGGTATAATTGGCTCTGTAGGTGTTGGTACAATTATGCGCCATCTTTCAGAGAAGAAGTTGGCAGAACATGTGGAGAAGATTCGCGAACAACTTCGTGAATTTATTCAGTCAGACATTCCCGTTGTACTGCAAGAAGCAACTGCCGATTGTGTAAACAGGATACGTCTGGTATATAATGACATGGTTGCAGGGGCATTCCAGTCGGAAAGCAACTGGATAAAGACACAATACAACCTCATTGACCAGGCTGCCAAACCATCTGATGAGGCATACGAAAAAGCGCTTGAGAACGTAGATGCCAAAATCAGCAAAGTGGAAACTATGAGTATTAACCTTCAAAAATATATTAAATAATGGCTACATTTGAACAATATAACCAATGGCGAAATACGCTGTTGGAACTGTTGGGAAGGGCTGAACAAACAGCAAGAAGTCTTTCTTTGACAGAAAGAGCAGATGGATTCAAAAAATTACAAGATGTATTGAAAAACGACACTTTGAGAATCCAAGTCGTAGGGACGGTAAAAAATGGCAAGTCTTCTTTTACGAACGCATTAATTGGTGAGAGGATACTGCCTGTCGATGATATTCCGTGCACTGCAGTAGTAAGTGAGGTAAAGTATGGTCCGGAAAAAAAGGCAATCATACACTTTTGTTCCCCTCTACCCACAGGGTTGCTTGATGAAATCCCAACGGCAACACGAGCATACATTGAAAAATACAATTATGGAAAAACAGCAGATGGGAAAGATATTCAGATTCCACCATTGGAAATTCCATATAATGAATTGGGAAAATATGTAGCCATCCCTGAACCTACGATGGACATTTTGATTGACTCTGAGAAACTGAAAGAGTATAAAGCAAAAATTGACCAAGAAAGTCCTTATGATATTGCAGAGTTGTATTATCCTGCAGAGCTGTTGCGTAATGGTACTGATTTGGTAGATTCCCCTGGACTTAACGAATCTCCCAAAAGGACTGTCGTTACTCTTAACTATTTAGAGAAAGCTGATGCTGCAATTTACTTATTAGACGCATCACATCCTTTCACTGAAGAAGAAGCAAAAGTTGTTGAAGAGAGATTGCAGAAGTTAGGCTTTACAGACCTATTAATGGTTGCCAACAGAATTGACTTAGTAGAAAATCGTAGTCGCCAACGATTATACATTCAGGCTCAAACCGCAGAATATACGTCTAACAAAACAGTATATGCTGTTTCTGCAAAGGAGGCATTGGAAGGAATGAAAAAAAATGATTTGCAACTTCTTGAACAATCAGGAATTCCAGCTTTCAAGAAATATTTGATTGATTATCTTACACGTGTAAAAGGTATTGTAAAGATTAAGAAACCGGCAAATCAGGTGAACAATGTAATTACCGGCGATATGTTAGCTACAACAATTCCCAACCGTTTGGCTACTCTCAATACAGAATCTTCTACCCTTCAGGCTCGTTTGAATCAAGCTCTCCCGGAATTGACTGCGCTAAAATCCAAACGCGAGAAAATGGCCAACAGTTTGGACAGAAATGTTTCTCTGGCTGTGAATGCTGTTCAGCAACCAATTGCAAAATTCTATGAGGAGTTAGAAAGTTCTATTGATACTTGGGTCTCAGATTTCACTCCAGAACAAGGTTGGAGGTTCTTCCCCTCCAAGAAGGACAAACAGAAAGTAGCAGAACAAATCTTGGAACATGTCAAGAACAAGACGACCGAGTTCTATGACCTATGGAATAAAAGCACTTTCCAAGGTGTCTTGATGCGACAAGCAGAAATAGCCTTCGGTTCGATGGAAAATGAAGTAAAGAGCATTGCCGAAAACATCGATGCCATAGAGAACATACTTCAGGGTGTTGACCCTAACCATGTCCCCGACATCAGTGCCACAGAAAGAATTGCTGGAATTGCTGCAATGCTGTTCCTTCCCATGGGACGCGCCGGAGGAGATGTATTTGCCGGTGGCTTCGACTTTTCTCGGTTTATGAAGACTTTTGCTGCTGACTTGGGAATTGGAATAGGAGTTGGACTTGTAGCCCTCTGGGTTTGGCCTCCTCTCGGTTTCATTGCTGCCATAATTGGTGCGTTCGCAGGATTGTTAAAGGGAGGAAAACATGCGACAAAACAAACCAAAGATGCTGTTGCTGCACATATCAAGCAAACCCTGCAAGATAATGCCGACCAGCAGATAAAGGAAGTCGTGAACAAGGTACGAGAAACTTTCGACGGACTAAAATACGCTATTCTTAAGGGTATTGATACGGAAATTGACAATGTATCGGTACAGGTTGAGGAGATCCGCAATATCACAACAAGCGGTCAGCGTTCCATTGCACAAAAGCGTCAGCAACTTGAGAATGCTCGCACTGAGCTGAACAGCGTGTCAAAAGGAATCACGACCCTTTTGGGTGAACTAGAGAAGAGTCAGAATGAGGCTGTTCAGAACTCATAACGACTCTATCTGAAAATCCATGCCAATGACTTGCTTCATCTTGATAGAGTATTTCTATCTTGATAAACAAGTCATAGGCAGGGTTTCGAGATGTTTGTGGAATTTTCCTTGGAATATAGAATTAGAATATGGAAGGATTTGGTCAAAACAATATCTGGAGATTAAGGCTTGCCCGATATTTTCAAAAGGCATTAGGTTGTGCGGAACTCTCGCCCGTCTATTTGGAGTCAGTACAATTGCAGTCTCTTTTCAAACAATTTGAAGAGGGTGTCACGAGCGTGTGTGTGATAGGAGATTTTAAAGTAGGGAAAACGAGTTTCATAAATGCTTTATTAGGGGAGAGTATATTACCTACAGATGATATACCTTGTACAGGCAACATTCCTCATAGGGTGAAATATGGAACAAATCCAAAAGCCATGTTGTATTTCCAGTCTCCATTTCCAATGGATTATCGTGAAACATTGTCAAGCGATGTCACAGATTATCTAAAATGGAATAATTATGGAAGAACTCTTTATGGCAATGATATACAGATTCCAGCATTGGAATATCCATTTATAGATAGTTTTTCTTTCATAAAACGTCCAGAGATTCCAGAAAGCATTTTGTTTTCTGGTGATGATTCTGAACTCGGAGAATATCTTTCCCAATATAATAATTCCAAATCAGCTTTTAACAGTGTTGAATTATATTACCCATCTGAATTCCTAAAAAAACGAATAGCAATAGCGGATATCGCTATTCATGAACTTGGTGCCGATGTCTTGAATACTCGAATGATTATAGAATCTTTAAATAAAGCAGACTTTGTATTATATGTAAGTGATTCTGGACATCCTTTTACATATTGTGAAGAAGAAATGATAGAAATTCTATTGAATCTTAATTCAATAGAATTATCTGGAATAATTGCAAATAGAATAGACCTGTGCGGTGACCATGACAATAGAGGGAAAATATGCACATATATTCAAGTACGAACCAAAGAATACTTTCCTGCAAATGCTGTTTTCTGTGTATCATCTAAAGAGGCATTGGATGCATATAAGGAGAACAACGATGAACTTCTTCTGCAGTCCGGAATTCCCAAGGTCAAAGAATTTATTGAACGACTTGCTGTAGGCAAAGAACGTAAAAGGTTTATCGCATCTTCAAATGCACTGAAGGATGTAATCTGTAATAGCATGATACCCTCCATCAAGTCCGAGATAACCAAGACATTTGGAGAGCATCGGGTTGAGAAGATGGGGAACCTGATTTTCATTTCTACGGAATTGCAGTCTGTCGTTGTAGGATTGGACAAACTTATTGATGAAATAGAAACCCAAACAAGCAATGAAACAAAATAACTTTATAAACATACTATCCCCCCATATTCAATTCGTCAGGGATGTCTTCAAACGCTATGAATGGGAAGCAAACGTCAAGCATGAACTGGAAGCCGACATGTATTGCCTTCAGCAGAGGATAAATGACGATTGCGTCAACATTGCAGTTGTGGGAGAATTCTCATCGGGTAAAAGCTCTGTGATTAACGCCATGCTTGGGATAGATTTATTAGTTATGGATGATCTCCCCGACACCACCCTTGTGCCGTCAATCATCTCTTACTCAGAGAAACCGTTTTTGGAAGTCATATATAGTCAGGGGGACAATAGTGGTAAAACAGAGATGACCATCGAAAGAATACGTGACTATATCGCAGAATATTCGTTTAGGGAATCTTTGATGAAGGAGAAGAACTACGATGATGCGTATATCAACGAAATGACAAATTTGCGGGCTGCCATAGCAAAGAAAGCCTCAAAGATAAAGCAATTCAACATAGGCATCCCCTCTATGTTCTTGAAGCAAGGATTTAGGATTATCGATACCCCGGGACTGAATTCACTTAATTCTGACTGTACAAGAGTTACCAATAATGTGCTTGCCACGGCTGATGCCGCAATCATTGTAGGTATGGCAACCGATGGAGGTTTGCATCAGGAGTTTAGAGAGAAACTTGCAGAAACATTCGGAGACCGAATGGAACAAAGCTGTATTATCTTCACCCATTACGACCACATGACTCCTGAAAGAAGAGAAAGAAACCTTACTTATCTACATGCTGTCACTGCTTCATATTTTAATCTTATGCCCGATAGTCTGATGGTTGTGCCTATGGTACCACCTACTATTTTAGCGAATCTGAAAGGCAATAGGTTTGGTAAAGAGCATGATGAAATGTTACGAATATCTTGTAATAGTATGGGAAAGGTTATTGATTTCTCGGTCAAACAACGTGAATCGACAATAATAAACAGTCTTCAAAAGATTCTGACCCGTATTCTTTCTAATCTACAAGTCCGAATTCCAGAACTAAAAAGAAAATATGAACAAAGACTAATAGAATTGGATAGGAGCAGGACTACACCAATTGAGACTTTCATCAGCCAAGAACTTGACAGTCTTGTGCGAATCATAAATATTGAAGCTGCGACACGAAGAACAACCATAAGTCAAAATTTAGATAAAATAGCTGCTGATACCAAAAAGAAATTAGAGAATGATATATTGCGTAGATCAGACTTGGAGAGCTTGCAGAAGTTCATGCAGGTTGGCCTTAAAATTACATTAAAACACACTTCTGAGAATATGAATGCGCAAGCTACTGATGGTGGAGTCTTCATTTCTAATGCGGTTAGCAATCAATTAGATTCGTTTGAGATAGCACTTAAGGAGGAGTTCAGACGGTTGAATATAGTTCATCTTCCAATAAAGAAAATACTTGTGGAGAACAAGACGCAGGACATCGAATTAGTTGATTCAATGAATGATGCCATAAAATTTGCAGATTCCGAATTGGAAAGGGAAAATACAGGCTACGGTTTAGCAGTAGTTGGAGCTGTTATCGGTTCAATTTTCACCTTTGGAATAGGTTCTGTAATAGGAGCAGCTATTGGTTCTCTATTAGGTTCTCGTTGTCGTTCAACGAATGTTTGTGATGTTTTTAAGAGGATGAAACCTAAATACGAAAAAGAACTGAATGCCGCATTAGATCTTCAAAAAAGTAACGTCTTAGCATCTTATGACTCCTCTGTGAGAAATCACATCAGTAGTTTCACACATCAATTAAATAGTTATCAAGAAAGGTACAAATCAGAAGTTGACAACCTAATTGTGACAGAAAAGCAAAACCGATTTAGAATAAACAAAGCAGTAGAACAAATAGAAGAAGATCTTAAAGAGATTAATAATCATCAAAATAAAATCAGAAGTTTATGGAAAATCAATTAGAATTTTTTTTAAGACATGGGATTCTTTCTCGTATGTCGTCAGAGGTGCTTTAATCGCAGAAGCCAATAAAAATCCGTTGACTTATGCTCATGCCAAAAAGATATTGGCAAAGGAAGTTCTATCATGGCAAAATGATTTTGCTTCAGCAGGTCATTGGTTGAGTGAGTATGAAAAGTCCGAAGAACAAAAAGGCAAGGAAATCCGTCGTATCTTGACCGAGGATATGAAGTTCACAGAAGAAGAAACACCTAAATCTATGACGTCTGTCAAATTCTTTGGTGCAGCAGGTGGCGGTGCTATAGGATATGCAATCGCCCATATTGCTGAATTTGGTATATTTGGCACAGTCGCATCTGTTGTCCTGCCAATGGCTGTATGCTATGTAGGTGGAAACGTTTACGGAACTTCAAAGCATCAGGATTCTGTTAAACAAATAATAGATGCATATTGCCTACAGCTTGAAGCATATAAAAATTCAGTAATCGCAATAATAAATGCATAAAGTAGGAATCCTATAAAATTCTTTACTCCGAAACGTTATGAGTATTCCATTCGAAAACGGAAACACTAAAGTGATAATGCTTATTTTGACGCATTCATGCAATCTAAAATGTGCATATTGCTATGAACGTCAGAAGAGGGATGCTTCCAAGGTAATGAGTCCTCAAACGGCAATAAAAATTATCGAGGAAGAGATAGAGGTTTCTTTGGGTGGATATAATCATATTGTCATTCACTTTATGGGTGGAGAGCCATTTCTGCGTTTCGGAGTGATTAAAGATATTTGTGAATGGATAGAAAACAAAGTCTTTCCCGTTGATATCATTTTATCTGCAACTACAAATGGAACTTTGTTACATAAACATAAAGAATGGTTACAGAAACATTGTGCCTTCTTTAACGTAGTACTAAGTGCTGATGGAGACAAGGCAATGCAGAATATAAACCGATTCAGTTCTTACTCTTCAATTGATTTCGGTTTTTATACTTCTACATGGCCAAATGGAAAAGTGAAAATGACAATCTCTCCTGAGACAGTAACGGATGTTGCAAAGGGTGTCATTTCCTTGCATGAAAAAGGCATAAAAAGGATTGAGGGCAATCTTGCCCTCGGTCCTGAAATCAAATGGAGAGTTGAGCATCTCAAAGTATATCGCGATGAACTAAGGAAATTAGTGACATATTATCTTGAACATCAAGAGTTATGTCCTGCATCGATGGTTAATGTTGATATCTGTAGAATCATACATGCTGATAATTGGGAAAAACGATGTTCTTGTGGCTCAGATCTGATATGTTATGATACCGATGGAAAGTCATATCCATGTCATCTCTTTTCTCCTGTTGCATTAAGTGAAGAACAAATCAAATTGTTTGGAGAAAGCAATATAAATTTTTCTGACAATAATATTTTTGTAGATCTAAAATGCGCAAAGTGTGCCATTCGGAAATGTTGTGCAAGATGTTGTGGCATGAATTATATCTATACGGGGTCAGTAGCATCAGCACCTTCTATATTTTGTTCTGCCTCACAGATAGAATTTCTTGCCACTTGTTCTCTTTTATATCAAAGGTTAAGACGAAATCAGCCACTTGTCAATAAATATGAAACCGAGATTGCTCTGAATCATATACAACAAATAGTACAAAATAAATAACATTTTTTTATGATAGAAGATGATTTTATATTCAATGAGGATCCATTTGACGACTATGATCCCATTCCGGAGATTTTAGAAGACCCTGTTCCAACTTTTGAACCAGAACCTCCTATCGTCATAGATGAGCCGGAGCCTCCATTGCCTTCTTCACCAGGTAGTATTGGTAGCAACAACTCGGGTTGGCCGTGTGCTTGTACAGGATTGTATATCTAAAAGTGTTTAGGTAAGTGAATAAAATTAGTTTGTATTTATTTGGCGGTTATTTTGTAGGTGTATCGTTCTGTTTTTAAGGGTGCATAGCGGGCTATGTGACCGATTAAAGCGAGGCAGACAACACAAAAAATGTCAAAGAAATATATTTAAAATGTAGTTCCTTACTTGTCCATAATTATTAAGCTAATTATGTTTACTTAATATATTGTGGTTTATAATATCACATGAACTGTCTAAAATAAATTATCTATGATAAAATTTTTGAAATATGTTATAGTTTTGGCTTTTTATATAGCAGCCATAATTTTATGTATAAATGGTGTTACAGCCATCGGAGGAATACCTCTTGGGATAGTTGGAATAATGCTCCAAAGGAAATTCAATATATAAAGGAAAAGAATCTTTCCCCAAATTATAAACAATATAACTCGAATCAGATTTAGAACAGATGAAAGCATTACGATTAATAGCATTTACAACGGTATGTACGGTTGTTTGCCACATTTCGGCGCAAGACTTAATTGTCAAAAAAGACGGTACTGTAATTCAGGCCAAAGTAACAAAAGTGGGAACACAGGAAGTGGAATATAAAAAGTGGAGCAATCAGAACGGTCCGCAATATTCCATTGCTGTAGCTGATATTCTCGCTATTAACTACAAAAATGGTGAAAAAGAGACTTTTGAAAACGTTGTAACCAACAGTGATAACGGGGAAAAAGCTTCTACTGCAGCATCCAACGCGATTATGTTTAAAGAGGAAGAAACTATAGAAAGTCCAGAAAACAAGAATTTGATAGATTTATATAATAATCAAGTTCTTCTACCAGTCAAACCAAAGTACAAAAACAAACAAGCACGTATGCTATTTGCGGTATGGGGAATAACAAGTAATTCAGTATTGTCTGACAGTCACATCACAGTATATTTCTCGAAAATTTACGGAAAAGTAACAGAAGATGTTATCGGATATGCAGTTTTGGTAACCAACAAGTCTGATGAAAATGTGTATATAGATCTTGCTAACTCTTTTAAAATAGATTGTTCTGGTAACTCAAAGCCATATTATACTAACAAGACCTATACGACAAACAAGTCTTCAAGTGCCGGTGGAGGTCTGAATGTTGGAGCGGTAACCGGAGCACTTGGTATTGGCGGTGTGACAGGAACGTTGGCCAATGGTATAAATGTGGGAGGTGGAAGTACAAGTGGTATTACAGTCACAGAAACAGAAGAGCGTTTTTTGGTTGTTCCACCACATAGTTCTGTAACATTACCACTGGAAAAACAAGCAGAAAAGAATACTATAATAGAGATTCCCGAGCGATTTAAGCCTCATAGAATTCCGGCATTTGATTTAAAGCTACATGAATACAAAGATATATACACAGAACAGAATTCCACGTCTGTATATAGAAGAATTATCACATATTCAACATCTCCAGATTTTAGCACATACAAGAAATTGAATATCGGTATATTTCTCAAAGGAGCTTTGGGAGACTATTGGACTGGGCCTTATTATCTTCGACCGAATCTCGATGAACTGAAAGCTACCAATTGGGATTATCTTATCCTTTATGATAGTGTAGGGCGATCATTGAAGTAGAAATTACTCCGTTAAATAAGTCGTCAATAATATTAAGGTGTGTTCTATAAATTATTATTGTTGTCCGCTAAACATGAGAAGTCCGTTTGAACCAGTTGTTCTTCAACGAGTTCAAACAAGAACCAGCTATTCAAAGCAAGGACATCAAGGGACTGACGGAGAAGATTGGGAACGTGGACTGGAAAGGTAAGGCTGACGAAGTTATATTGATGATTGAGCCACATAGTATATTAAGTAAGAAATAATCGATTAACAAATATTGAATATGAGAAATTTTAAGAATACAGATACTATAGAAGTTCTTGGTGCCAAGTTCTATGGAGTTAAGGACTTTGTGAAATACTCGCAATGCAGGGAAACAAAAGATGGAGTTTATGTGAGGGCAGAATCCAAACGTTACCCTTGTTTTGACAGCTACGATTACAGAAATGAGGATTGTTTTTACAGGAACTTCGTTTTTGCCACGAGCGAGGAGGAAGTTGAGCGGAAGCTTTCGATATTGGAGAAGATAAGTCCGTCTGGAGGAATTTATAACAAACTGACAGAAGAATTGTATCTCATGGCATATTGGCAAGGTGACACATATCATGATATCTTGCTGACAAACGGGTAAGAGTCCATGGCAGAGGAGGTTACTGATTGATAAATCCTTCAAGAAAGAATGTCAGATTAGAAAACAAAGAAGTATTGTCAGGTGGTACACTTCAATGGTGAACACCGCATGGATGACGATGTGATAAAAGATGCGCTTATACCTCTTGGCAGAAAAATATGCAAAGAATAAGACATCAGTATAAATGATTTAATTAGAACAAGGACAAATCATGGCAAATCCATTATCAATAAAATACAAGCCGGGATTTGAAATCCGATATGGGTGGTGCGGCATGAGCGACTCAATGGAATCGCTCGTAAAAAAGATTGACGACATAGAAAAAGAAAGGCTTCATGTAAGAGAGGCACTTTTACAAATCTACATGAACGACAAATCGTTCAGAGAGGCTTTGACTGTCTGTAATGACATTGATGCCAACAGAGCATTGTTTGAACTCGATGATGTAAAAGAGGAGACAGCTCAAGCCTATATGGAGGAACTTGCTGCCTTGCGACAGGATGCCGCTATGTGCAGGGAGGCTGCCCCCCAGCAGATGTTGGGCTTTATTTCAGAAGCCTGCGAGAAGGATTCTATGCTTGATCCTATTACGTTGAGGATGACGGGAGGTCATTATGTGATACGTCTGTCAGCTTTGGGACGGTTCAACAAAAGCTATAAGGAACTGACAGAGTTCTTCTTAGGACTATATGGTAATAATGTGGTTATCCCTTATGCAGCTTCGGGAACACCTTCCTTTCTCACTCCTGTAACTTTTGTAGGATGGGGCGGTCCAGACAGTATTGGGCAGACTTTCTCTTTCTTGCCAGAAATGATAGAGAATGGTTTTGTGGAGATTGAATGTGACAACTGGGGAGAATGGCATGAACCATATATAGTAAAGGATTGGAGTAGCGGTGTCAAGATTGTAGGGACAGAAAAGAAGTCGGTCATATTGAAATGTGACAAGGAACTGATAAAATCCGAGGTCCCTATTGCCGGCAATATGATTCCTGTCAGTTCTTGCAGTAAATATGTGGGCTCAATAGAGGAATGTGGAGAATTTACCGTCAACATCTATTACAGGTCTAAAGACATGAGCAGGAGGATTTGCGTGTTCACATACGATTTCTGCTGCAAATAGAGTGTAGCAATTAACCCAAAAGAACAAAACAATGACAATCAGGAATTGCTTATTGGCTATTTACGACCAACTGACGCGGAAAGGTGCATTGCGCAATATTTTCGTAACCCATAATGCTTTCGGCATATTCAGCCAATATAGCCATATATCCCGAAGGAGTGGCAAGCCAAAGATGACTTATCCGTCGAAAGCAACGGCAATGAAAGCTGCCGAGGCAATGGGTAAGAAACATGAAGTGCATTTCTCGGTCTATAAGTGCGCATGGTGTGACGGGTGGCATATAGGAAAGAATGCCCAGAACAAGATAAAGCCCGAAACGGAAGCTGCTTCACCGGGGACGGTATTTGTACAGAAGTCCAATCCACTTTATGAGTCATTAAGACAATATCCCATTGTTGACCTCGCACCTGTATATGACAGGGGAGTGAGGGGAAGAACGATGTCGGGGCATGGTAGCAACTGGTTGTTGACAAAGGTGCGAGAAGCCGGTGTAAAGGTTATAATTGATCTCCGCACGGCAGACCATACAAATCGCTATGACTGCAATGTGGCGGAGGCAGGACTTGAATACCACAGTTTGCCCATCGACAGTAAGAATACGGATGTACACCAGATTATTGACTCACTTCCCATGCTGTTCGAGCTGATGGACAAAAGCAACTTTTATATTGCCTGCGCCATGGGACGACATCGCACAGATATTGCTATCGCCCTATACTATGTGATGCATCCCTCCGTACCGTTTGACGAGGTGCCGGAGATGAGGGGACATCGTAATGTGGAGAAGAAGCAATTCCGCTGCGATGACATTGCCGCAAGACTCAACAGTGTCATCAAGGCAATCACTCCCGACGAACTTGCCAGACTTGGTTTGCCCGCTGACTATGAGACTGAGTTTCACAGACGCAAAAAGCGTTTGTTTGATGTAAACCGTAATTTTGAATGAACATGAGCTATAAAAGATGCTTCTATCATGGTGATGACCCGTGGACGACTGATGAGGACAGATGTTCTCTTCGTGTTTGACAGACAACATCGTGACACCATAACATATATCCCTTTGGCTTTGTATCAATTAGCCAAAGGGATTTTTTTTCAATAAAAAAAGGTGATAGGTGATAGAGAATGGTTACAAATGCTACTCTATTTTCATAAAGGTAAAAACAGACGCAGTGGAAGATTACGAAAATGAAACGTTGGAAGCTGAGAAAGAATTGTATAAACTGACAAATGTTTGAAACGATGGAAGAAGTGAAGAACAAGAAAGAGATGAAGAAGACACAGGTCTTCAATGTGATTATCCTCGACCGCAGCGGTTCGATGGAATGTATCCGCAAGGCTGCCGTAGAAGGTTTCAACGAAACCTTGGCGGGAATCAAGAAAGCGCAGGAGAAGTTTGCCGAAACACAAGACCATTTCGTGTCGTTGGTAACGTTTTGCAACTGTGAAACGAAGCACGTGTTCGACAAGACATCAGTGGCAGAAGCCCATCCGCTGAAGATGGAGGATTTCCAGCCTTGCTGCACCACACCGCTGTATGACGCTATGGGTTTCACGCTCACTGCCATGCGCAAGCATGTCAAGGAGATAGAGGACAGCGTGGTGGTAGTGACCATCATCACCGACGGAATGGAGAATGCTTCTCACGAGTATAGCGGCAAGACCGTCAAGGAACTTGTGGAGCGGTTGCGGGGCGAGGGATGGACATTCACCTATATGGGTGCCAATCAGGATTCCGTTGAGGTGGCAATGAATCTGTCCATCCGCAATTCGCGCAACTTTGCTTATAGTCACGAAGGCGCACGTGCCTCTATGGGCAAAGACACCAGCACGCGCATGAACTTCTTTGCCCGTCTCTCTAACATGAAAATGCAGGAGGCTGACGGATGTGCAGCGGTCATGTCGGCAGAGGACAGGCACAACCTATATACCAGTATGGCAGACGAAGCTTTTGATGAGGAGGAAGGAAAATGAGAACTAAAATAACTTCAATGAAAAGGGCTTTCATCCTGTTCTGGCATGGATTGACCGCCCTCCTTGTTGGCATAGCCAATTGGTTTACGGTGATATTGGGTATGAGGGATGACTCCAAGTATGGCAGGTTCCTTCGTCGCACGGTAGGCAGTTGTTTCGCGTTCCTGATGCTGTTGCTTGCCATAGCCGCAGGTTGGGATTTCTGCCGTACCGTCTGCCCTCGATTGGCATTGGACAGACATTTTGACGATTCATATTACGATACGCAGTACATCTCTCGCTCTATAACCTATTATACTTACTATGACGAGGACGGCTACTTAAAGAATTCTGACGGCGAAAAGACTATTACGGGCATCAGATGGATTGCCAAACCATTGGGCTTGGACTCGCTGATATGCTACAGTGATGGCAAGAAGCGTGGTTATTTCAATATGTTCACGGGTAAGCCTGTCATTGAACCGCGGTATAATCATGCTTGGATATTTTCTGACGGACTCGCTTCTGTGGATGATGACGGCTGGATTAAGTTCATCGATGCAACAGGCAAAGTGGTGATAGACCCCAAGATTCCCTACATGCCCGGCACTGACGGATATGTGTTCCATAATGGCCGCTGTATTATCCACGATGACAGACGTGACCGCTTCGGTATGATTGACAAGCAGGGCAAATGGGTGCTGAAGCCGGAATATTTCTCCATCACTCCTTCCGGAAAGTTCTGGATTGTCTATAACGGAGAAGGCAAGAGCGTGCTGGACAGCACACTTAATACGGTCATCCCATTCTTGGATGGAGACATCTGGGTGAGTGACAAATATATCAGTGTTACTCTAAGCAACCACGTCATGCAGCGTTACAATCATAGCGGCGAGATAATCAATGATTTCTATATCAATGATGTAAATTGTTTGACATACGAGTCTGACGAACTGCGCTATACTACTTCCATGAACTACAACGAGGAAGGTACATTGACAAGCGAGACTGAAGATATGGAGCCGCATCCCGTAGAGAAGATGGCAAAATGCAGACGCTATGAAGCCGAGTCCGGATGGTACGGTTTGATGACAGGAGACGGCAAGCTTATCACTCCGCCGTCATACAGTAGCATCAAGGCAATCGGTTATGACCTGTATCTTTGCAAGGACAATTATGAAGATGGTGTGATATTGAATGGCAGAGGTGAAAGAGTACAATAAGCGACCGCATGGAATTGACGTTTTGTAGTCAACGATAGTCACCTGCAATACACCTACAAGATTGTCGCAAACACATGCAAATGGTGTGAACAACAAGTAAGATGTTCACCCGATGGTTAGATAGCCAGACGCTTCCGTTGTTGCGGAGGTGTCTGGCTAACCTTTTTCTGTGCCTTTCCAAAGGTTCTTCCTCTGCCTTGATGTGAGCTGTGGAACTTTGATTTACTTTTGCCGGTTCATCCTGTTACAGAATTTCGTTCCTTTTTGGTGACTCTGCAATATCTTAATGAACTTTGTTAAATCACTAACAGACAACTTTCTTTCTCCGTTTTACACTCACTTCCGTTTCTTTGTCGTATCTTTGCAGTGTATATGAGTAGAATAATGTCTATAGATTATGGGGCGAAGCGTACAGGTATTGCTGTTACCGACCCCTTGCAGATGATTGCAAACGGACTGACGACTGTGGCTACGGCACAGTTGCATGATTTCATCAAGAATTATCTTGAGAAGGAGGATGTGGAGTGCATCGTCATCGGACTGCCGAAGCAGACCAATGGCGCAGACTCGGAGAACATGAAGCGTATAACTCCTTTTGTCAATCGTCTGCGCAAGCTGTACCCCCATATAAAAATCGAATATTACGACGAGCGGTTCACCTCCGTTCTTGCCCACCGAACCATGCTTGACAGCGGCATCGGCAGGAAGAGCCGGCAGGACAAAGCCCTTGTCGATAAGATAAGTGCCACAATCATATTGCAGGACTATATGGAGTCGATGCGATTTGGAAGGTAACAGGATTTAGAGATATAATTTGTTTTTTCCGGTGGCTTGCCGGACTATGTTTTATAAATAAAAGGATTTACTATGATTTTACCGATGTACATATTTGGACAGCCTGTTCTTCGTAAGCAGACTGAAGACATCACTCCTGACTATCCGGGACTGAAAGAACTTATCAGCAACATGTTTGAAACATTGAAGAAGGCCGAAGGAGTGGGACTTGCAGCTCCGCAGGTTGGACTTGCCATCAGGCTTGCCGTGATTGATCTTGACGTCATCAGTGACGAAAATCCTGAATTTAAAGGATTTCTTCATGCTTACATCAATCCTCGAATCTTAGAAGTGGGGGAAGAGATGTGTACGATGGAAGAGGGGTGTCTGAGCATTCCGGGAATACATGAAAGTGTTAAGCGTCCGTCGAAGATACATGTGACGTGTCTGGATGAGGACATGAACGAACACGACGAGTGGGTGGATGGATTTCTGGCAAGAGTGATGCAGCATGAGTTTGACCATCTTGACGGAAAAATGTTTGTAGATCATTTGTCTGCATTTCGCAAACAGCTTATCAAGTCCAAGCTTCTCGGAATGACGAAAGGCAAAGTGAACTGCGGATATAAGGTGAAAGCCAACCGATAGGGAAAGGACTGTTCGGTTGCTTGGTGTTTATATTTGTCATGCGATGTAGAGAGTCGAGGATGAAGCTGCTTCTTTTGATATTGGCATTTGTTATGTCTCTTGGTGCCCGCGCTCAGTTTGACACGGAGAGGATAATGAAGGTAGGGCGCAACGCGCTCTATTTCGAGGACTATGTGCTGTCCATCCAGTACTTCAACACTGTTATCAATTCTAAACCATATCTCTACGAACCTTATTTTTATCGCGGACTTGCCAAGTTTCATCTTGAAGACTATTCCGGTGCGGAAGCGGATTGTACGACTGCCATAGAGCGCAATCCGTATTTCCCGAACAGCTATCAGGTCAGAGGACTCGCCCGAATCAACATGAATAATTTTGCGGCGGCAGCGGAAGATTATGCTGTGGCTGTGGAGCTGGAGCCGGAGGAAAAGTCGCTGTGGCACAACTGGGCTTTGTGCTATATTGAGCAGAAGGACATGGAGAAGGCGGACTCCGTGCTGGATTTGATGATTGAGAAATGGTCGAAATATGCGGACGGATATTGCATGAAGGCGGAAATAAAGCTTCAGCAGAACGATACCGTCACAGCCGAAGCCATCATAGACAAGGCGATAGCGGCAGACTCTTATCACGTTCCTTCTTTGTCTCTTAAAGCTTCTATGCTCATGGCGCACGAGGACTATGTAATGGCTGAAAAGACATTGGACGAGGCGATAAGGTTGCAGCCCAAGAGTCCGCGAAACATCATCAACAGAGCTTTGTGCCGTTACCATCAGAATGATTTCAGAGGGGCGATGAAAGATTATGATCTTGCCCTTGAAATGGACTCCATGAACTTCATCGGGCATTACAATCGCGGACTGCTTCGCGCCAATGTGGGTGAAGACAATCTTGCCATTGAGGACTTCAACTTTATTCTCAAGGTGGATTCCTCCGATATGATGGCGACATTCAACCGGGCGGTGCTGCTTGACCAGACCGGAGATTACCGGGGAGCCATTCGCGACTATACAACGGTTATCCGTGAATATCCTAACTTTCTTCAGGGCTATCAGAGACGTGCGATTGCCCGTCGCAAGATAGGTGATGAGAGAGGTGCGCTGAAAGATGAAGAACATGTGCTTAGAGAACAGATTGCGCACCGTTATGGTTATTCCACTCCCACTAACCGCCAGAAAGTGAAGACCAGAAAGAAGTCGGAGATTAACCTTGAAGAATATCAGAAACTGGTGGTGGCTGACAACGAAGAGACGGAAAAGGTGTATGAAAGCAAATATCGCGGAAAGATACAGAACCGTGAGGCTGAAATGAAACTGCTCTCTCCCGTTTCTCTCGCTGCGTTCAAGATTGACGCGAAGATGTCCAATCCTCATTTTGACAAGGGGCTTGAGCATCTGTTGTGCGGCGAGAATGAGTTGGCGATAAGTGAGTTCGGACAGTCAATCAGTGTTGCGCCGGAGTTGGCGGAGGCTTATTATAACAGGGCGTATGCGTATGCGATGCAGAAGAAATACAGTGAAGCGATTGCCGATTTGGACACGGCCGTCACTTTGCGCCCGTCGTTCTCCCAAGCATATTTCAACCGTGGTGTCTTGCATGTGTTTGTCGGCGATAACGACAAGGCGATTCCTGATTTCAGCAAGGCGGGAGAACTGGGTGAATATTCCGCATACAGCATCATCAAGAAGATACAGAAGAAAAATAGTTTCATTGATTTGAACTGTTGTTTGGGCTTTATAATTATTGATAGTGAATGCGGGTGTAATCTGCGGACTCCTGCGTGTGTGACTTGTATAGTATTAGCAGACGTATTCGACAGACTCCTCATGTGTATTTAGCAGGATGTATTCGACAGACTCCTCCGTCGCTACCGCGACACCTCCCCTAACTTAGGGGAGGAGCCAAGTTACCGTATTGGTTGTCAGTGCTATACATCCGCTTCATAGTCTTTTCAATCTATGGTATATAGGCTCCTCCCCTAAGTTAGGGGAGGTG
>JAJPZU010000174.1 GCA_021204165.1 Prevotellaceae bacterium | reverse complement strand
GATGAAATGTTAAGAAGTGTATAATCTGCTGTTTCGGGAGAGCGTCTGAACAAAAACTGAAAAGCGGGTGGTTTTAGGACGGCATTTGGGCACGAAAACGGCAAATTTAGCTATAACTTATTGGTTGTCAACAGATTACTAAAACACTCGAAAATCTCGAAAAATTGCGTCCGGCGCGTTTTTTTGAACGTTTTTGCAATTTTTATATCTCACTGATTACCAATCAGTTATCTCAATGTTGAATTTTTCATCTCTTCGCCGCCGGCAAAAAGCCGCTCAAAATGTTAAATTTTCATTTTGGGCGAAAATATCATTTTGTCATTTAAAAAAACAGCATTTTTGCGCGTTTTATAGTCATTGACGCAAAGGAGTCCGTCGAATGTAATCACTAAAAAAATCAAATACACCAGCATGTCCAAAAACACAAAACCCATGTTCCAGAAATAACCATGAATGAAAATTGAAACTCTTACCGAACTTAAATCATAAAGATTCATCCGATTTTGTCAAAAGTGTGTAACTTTGCACATTATATTAATACGGAAGAGATTATCCTCATCCTCAAAAATAAAATTTTATGCAGGTTAAGGAATCATGGAAAGAAAAAGGTTACGTGGATGAACCAATAGACGACAACCTTGATTTAAGCGCAGAGATACGTCGTTTATGTAAAGAAAAGAATGCAGTCGTTCTTGCCCATTACTATACAGAAGGTGCAGTGCAAGATGTGGCGGATTTTGTCGGCGACTCTCTGGCTCTCGCCCAATGGGCAGCAAAGACTGATGCAGACATCATCGTAATGTGCGGAGTGCATTTCATGGGAGAGACAAACAAAATTCTGTGCCCGGGAAAGAAAGTGCTTGTGTGCGACCTCAATGCCGGATGTTCTCTCGCCGACAGCTGCAATGCCGACGACTTGAAAAAATTCATCGACGAACATCCCGGACACAAGGTGGTGTCGTATGTCAATACGACCGCTGCCGTGAAGGCTCTTACAGACGTAGTGGTGACAAGTTCAAACGCGAAGTTGATTGTGGATAGTTTTCCGAAAGACGAGAAGCTCATCTTCGGTCCGGACAAGAATCTGGGCAACTATATCAACTCTGTCACAGGCAGACAGATGGTTCTATGGAACGGCGGATGTCATGTACACGGACAGTTCTCGCTTGCAGGCATCTTGCAGATAAAGAAAGAGCATCCGGAGGCAAAGATTCTTGTACACCCTGAGTGTCCTTCGCCTATACAGGCTGTGGCAGACGTGATAGGCTCTACTGCCGCTCTTCTGAATTTTGCCATAAAGGACGAGGCGAATGAATTTATCGTGGCAACGGAAAGCGGTATTCTTCACGAGATGACCAAGCGTTGTCCGGAGAAGACTTTCATCCCTGCCCCGCCGGAGGCAAGCGAAAGCATCGGGTGTTCATGCAATGAATGCAGCTTCATGCGTCTGAATACATTGAAGAAGCTATACAACACCCTCAAATATGAATGGCCGGAGATTGAGGTGGATGCAGAAATAGCGGAAAAAGCCATCAAGCCTATCGAAAAAATGCTTGAAATAAGCAAGAGACTGAAATAGATCCGGCTCGGACATACTTTTTTTCTCCTTGAATATTGGTTAGATGAAGACAATTGCAGCCCTCGTCAGTGGAGGTGTGGATAGTGCCGTGAGCATCCATCTGTTGAAAGAACAAGGATATGAACCACATTTGTTCTACATAAAAATCGGTCCGGAAAAGAACACGGAATGGAACTGTACCTCGGAAGAGGATGTGGAGATTTGCAACTGGCTTGCAAGAAAATACGGTCTGAAACTCGACATCATTGATTTGCACAAGGAATATTGGGAGAATGTGGTGGGATATACAATGGAGAAGGCCCGCCTCGGACTGACTCCCAATCCGGATGTGATGTGCAACAAACTAATCAAGTTCGGATGTTTTGAAGAGAAAGTGGGACACGAGTTCGACCTCACAGCGACCGGACATTATGCCACAACCACAGTCAAAGACGGCAAAGTGTGGCTATCGACAAGTCCGGACCCGGTGAAAGACCAGACTGATTTCCTGTGCCAAATAAACTCCCTGCAAGTTTCAAAACTCGTATTCCCCATCGGCGGGCTATGGAAGCATGAAGTCAGAGACATTGCCGCAGCTGCAAATCTGTTGAATGCACGGCGCAAAGACAGTCAGGGAATATGCTTCCTCGGCAACATCGACTTTCGCGAATACATCAAGCGAAACTTGGGCGAAAACCCGGGAGACGTGCGTGAAATAGAGACGGGAAAGAAAATCGGCACGCACAACGGACTGTGGTTCTACACAATAGGACAACGCAAAGGGCTTGGCTTCGGCGGCGGTCCGTGGTTTGTGGTCAAGAAAAATCTGAAGCGAAACATACTGTTCGTCAGCCACGGATATGACCCGGAACGTGTGTATAAGCAGCATATCGACATGACAGACTTCCATTTCATCACGGAAAATCCGTGGCTCAAGCCAACGGACACGGATGGAAAGGACTCTGCGGACAAGGTTTGCGAGTCTCACAGAGTGACATTCAAGATACGACACACACCGGAATACCTTACCGGCACAATAAGTCGCAAGCCTGACGGCGACTGGTGTCTTGATGCGGATGAAAAAGTCCACGGTGTGGCACCCGGACAGTTTTGTGTGGTTTACGATGAAGACCACCATCTTTGTTACGGAAGCGGAGAGATAATCTAAATCCGTTTTTGCTGACATAATCGCATTTATTTTGTCATAATGTTTAGAATTTCGCATTAAAATCGTACTTTTGCAGTCAATTTAGTAAAAAAGGTAAAATTTCATTCGTAATATATTTTATGGCATATAACAGATTCAAGGGTTTGGGAGTAGCACTGGTCACTCCATTCACGAAAAATGGTGATGTAGATTATGTTGCGCTCAGACGTCTGCTTGATTATCAATTGTCAAACGGTGTGGACTTTCTGTGTATTCTGGCTACTACGGGAGAAACACCTTGTCTGACCGCAGAGGAAAAAAGCAAAATAAAGGAGCTTGTCGTGGAGAAGGTGAACGGACGCATCCCCGTGCTCATGGGATGCGGAGGAAACAACACCGCAGCAGTGGTGGAAGCTCTCCGCACGGAAGACTTCACCGGAATTGACGGTGTTCTGAGCGTCTGCCCTTACTACAACAAACCTTCTCAGGAGGGGCTTTACCAGCATTTCAAAGCCATCGCCGAGGCCTCCCCTGTGCCTGTGGTGCTTTACAATGTGCCGGGACGTGTCGGAGTGAACATGACAGCAGAAACCACTCTGCGCCTTGCAAATGACTGCCACAACATTGTAGGAATAAAAGAAGCCAGCGGCAACTTCACTCAGATTGACGACATAATAAAGAACAAACCTTCTCATTTCGATGTTATCTCCGGCGACGACGGCATCACATTCCCCCTCATCACGCTCGGTGCAGTAGGTGTCATCAGTGTCATTGGCAATGCGCTGCCGAAAGAGTTCAGCCGCATGGTGCGTCTTGCTCTTAACGGCGACTATCCTAATGCGCGCCAGATTCACCATAAGTTCACAGAGTTGTTCAAACTCTTGTTTGTCGATGGCAACCCGGCAGGGGTAAAGGCAATGCTCAACAGCATGGGATTGATTGAAAACGAGTTGCGTCTGCCTCTCGTCCCTACACGAATCACGACAATGGAGAAAATCAGTGCCATTGTCAAGGAACTGAACATAAAATGCTGACAATCGCCTGTGTGAGGTAATCCACACACGGCTGCACGGAAAAAAAACAATGATTTCATAAAAATCGCGCCCTGAAAGCTTGGCCGGCTTTCAGGGCGCGATTCATTTATTGTTCCTTTCAACTCACATTTTCCTCTATTCATGCCGTATGTCCTTCACCCCATAGTTCTCAGAACCGTTCTCTTCTCATTCTCTCCCTCTCTCCCCTCATGTCGGCACGCGCCTGTTTGTTTCCGAACATATTGAGGCGGTAGATGAAATGAAGCATGGCATAGCTGTTGATGGCATTGTTCTCGCTGTCAGAGCGACTTGTCGCACTGATTGAGCGGCTGATGTTGCTCATCGTATGCAGAATATCGTATGCC
>JAJPZU010000256.1 GCA_021204165.1 Prevotellaceae bacterium | reverse complement strand
TCCTTCACCACGGCCGCCAGCACGTGCGTCTTGCCGGTGCCCGTGGGCATCTGCATCATCACGCTGCGGCAGCTCCGCCACTCCTCGTGAAGGCGGCGGATGATGTCCGACTGATAGTCATGAAGACGGATGACTCCGTTCATACGCTCATTCAATATATGATGGTGTCAATGCCGCACCGCCGACTCATATACCGCCGCCGTCTGCACGGCAATCCTGTCCCAGTCGTACTTCGACATGTAATGCAAAGGCAGAGCCTTGAATTTCTGTACAAGGAAAGAGGATTTACCTTTGAATCCGAAGCGAAGTTTGCCAAAGTTGCCACCTTGGAAGATGTCTTCATGGAGTATATATAAATAAGGTGAAGATGTAATCCAAGGAATGATACCGCTATCCAATCCGAGTTCTTCGCACAGGAATGTTGCGTACAGCTCAGCCAATCGCTCCATGCCAAGTTCCTCTATCCATTTATTCAATTTACGGAAATCAATCTCTGCATGATGATTCTTCAAATAAATGGCAAGGTCACAGAATTGTCGCAAGCCGATACCCTCGTTCAAGAAGTGGAAAGAGATATGTACCATTTTGTAGAGAACATACAGTGTAACAGGCACAGTCTCCACATCCAGGTCTCCAATCCTCACCACATTGGGAGTATTATGTCGATACTCTTCTGAGATAATCTCTTGAAGCCTCTTGTTGTATTGCTTCTTATATAGCAAAGCCATCCAATAATACAGTTCCACTATCTCGCCCTGCCATGTAAATGGAGAATCGTGTTCATGTATGCCCGATGACGCATAGCCACATGATTTTGTCCACGCTATGGCTTTCTCCACATCATCTTCTTCCTTGAAGTAGATGTCCATGTCGCCACAGGTGCGATGCAACGGACATGGATATTCTACAGCCAGACTTTGTCCTTTCATCAGCACTGGGTGAAGTCCTTGCTTTTGCAAAGTCTCTATCAACAGAACGACCTTCGCGTTTTGATTTCTGTTTTTCATTTCAGTTATCATCACAGCAGAAATCCATTTACTCTTCCATTCTGCAGGTGGCATCTGTTCGGCAGGTAAGAGATTGATGCCGTCAACGCATAATGCAATGACAGCTTGCTCTTTTGCCAATTGATAGATAGTCTTCCAATCCGCACCCTCAAAGAGATGCGGATTGGAAGGTTTTTGCCACAATGCTGACTTCAACAATTCAAGAAGAAGGTCTTGCGACTTTTCCATTTTAGTCAAAGTTCATTTGTAATACTTGCTCGATGATAGGAGCCATGTCGAAATACTTGTATTGACCCAAGCGCCCACCGAAGATGACATGCTCTTCGTTCGTAGCCAACTGACGATACTCTTCCGCCAACTTGTTGTTGCGTTCGTCATTCACTGGATAATAAGGCTCCATGCCTTCCTTGAACTCCGTGGAATACTCCTCGCTAATAACGGTCTTTGGACTATCATACACCTCTGCACCAAACATCTCAAAGTGCTTGTGTTCTATTACACGAGTGTAAGGCTTGTCATGCGAAGTATAGTTCACCACTGCATTGCCTTGATAGTTTGGCATGTCTTCCACTCTTGTCTCGAACGACACCGTGCGCCAGTCCAACTTACCCAACTTATAGTCGAAATATTCGTCCAAGGCGCCTGTATAAACCAAGGTATCGGCTATCTCTCTCCATCCGTCTTTGTATTCAGAATTGAAGAAATCGACATCCGTCTTGTACTCAATGCCTTCCAACAAGCCATCGATAAGTTTATTGTATCCACCCACAGGAATACCCTGATACTTGTCATTGAAATAGTTGTTGTCAAAAACAAGGCGTACAGGCAGACGCTTGATGATGAAAGCCGGAAGTTCGGTACACTTGCGTCCCCATTGCTTCTCGGTATATTCCTTGATTAAGGTGTAGAAGATATCCTTGCCTACGAGTGTCAGAGCTTGTTCCTCCAAGTTCTGTGGCTCTTTGCCACCCAATGCAGCAACCGCTTCCGCTTTCTGTTCATCAATCTTCGTTTGCGCCTCCTCTGGAGTCGTCACGCCCCACATCTGATAGAACGTGTTCATGTTGAAAGGCAAGTTGTAAAGCTTGCCCTTGTAGTTAGCCACAGGCGAGTTGGTATAGCGATTGAACTCCACAATGGAGTTGACGAAGTCCCACACCTCCTTGTTAGAAGTATGGAAGATATGTGCACCATACTTATGCACGTTGATGCCCTCAATGTTCTCGCAATACAGATTGCCGCCCAACTGTGGACGCTTGTCTATCACGAGACATTTCTTACCAGCCTTATTCGCCAAGTAAGCGAAAGTGGCGGAATACAATCCTGCTCCTACGAGCAAATAGTCATATT
Organism: Prevotellaceae bacterium; assembly: GCA_021204165.1. GTDB lineage: Bacteria > Bacteroidota > Bacteroidia > Bacteroidales > Bacteroidaceae > RGIG8745. The sequence continues at coordinate 22,458 of JAJPZU010000256.1, read as the reverse complement.
TCTTGTTCATTTTGATTTGATATTAAATAGTGAAGGCGTAAACTTGGCAATCATCGGTACTACAACCAAAAACACCAAATAAACGATTATAAATGTTGCAATAGCCCATACCTCAGATTGATGTACAAACTTGGCTACAATCTTAGTAACCGGTATGAGTCATAGCACTATCAAAGAATATCGACCCCAATAAGCCACAAATGGCAGATATTTTTCCAATAATACGGATACAGATAGGAAAAAGAGCGAACCACCAGTAATTCCCAATAAGAACAAAAGATAAAAGCCTTCATAAGAATTACTTTGCATACTCAGTCCTTTGCTGAGTATCACAAAGAGAAGGATGCCAACTATCCCAATGCAGATAGCCCAATATCGATTCTCCGTCAAATGTTGGCCTATGTATTTCTTTATGAGATAGCCAATCATCAACATCGGACAACCTACAAATCCCTGACCTATAAATAGAGGCAACGTAATGTTGATTCTGCCCAAATAAAAACCTATGCATCCCAACACGAGAGAAGCCAAAAGTAAATAGAGTTCTTTATCTTTGCATAGTTTGACTAAGGCATAAAATAACAAGAATGCCCCAAACAAAGCCAAAAGGAACCATAATGGTCCATTAAAGAATGTCCTACTAAACAAAGGATTGAAGAAGTTCGTCCATTCAAACGCATGCTTTGCCCCGATCCCTAATAGGGACAACACATAAGAAACTATGAATGGAAACACATACATTACTGCAAATGGACGAAGGATTGATTTCACTTTCTTCAAAATATCCGTTTTTACACTCTCCGTATTTATTTTTATCAGATAGCCTGAGAGTACAAAGAACAGTGGAACGTATATCTTTCCGATATTACCATTTAGTAATATGGGGGGGGTAAAATCATAAGAGTTATTACCCCAGATATGCATCCATACTATCATCATCATTCCCAATCTCTTGCCAATATCAACATATTGAAGTCGTTTTATCATATACGCTTTATTGTTTTTATTAAAATTATTTTGTTTTACCAAAAAATAAAAAACCTGTTATAACCGAAGCACTGAATAAACGTTCTATTCCGATACATGCATAGCAAATAGCCACTGCATATATACCAAAGACCATCATTTGAAGAAGGAGATTATCACCACTCAGAACGGCAAATGAAGGAACATTTCTAAAGGCATAATGTAACATGTATATAGATAATGTGTGCCTACCTATGAAAGAGAAAAATCCAACAACCTTGTGATTGGTTATTTGTTTGCCTAAGTACAATAATACAGGTATGGCAAGAATTCCTGATAACAAGCGAGATAGTTTATTTATCATATCATCAGGAACAACTTTGCTGTAAAATCCCGCTACCAAACAAAAGAGAATTAATGAAATTCCAATTACCCATTGTTTTTCTACCAAATTCTTCATTACTTGTTTACAACTAAGTAAATATCCAATAATAAAGAATAGTGAGTAACTCATAGATATCCTAAACACTTCATCCTTTACGCACACTCCTCCGATGAAAGACAATACTATAACAAGTAGTGAAACTATACATTCTTTCCATTTGACCATTCGGCTGCAAACAAGCATGGAGATGAACAGATACACATATAGCAAAAACAGACAAGGCATATACCAATAATGAGAAGAAATTCCTAACCAATATTCCTTTATATCTAACGGATGCCACACGTTCATAAAGAAATAGCTAAAAGCTAAGACCCACATCATACAAGGAAGCATAAGGCTTCTGAATTTCTTCCAAATATACTGTAGGATATTATGGTATGTTACAGCTACTCTTAAACTATACTGTGTCACCATTCCGCTTAATACCATAAAGAAAGGCATATGAAAGGTGTATATTATGCTATAGGCTGGTGATTGTCGCAAATCCATGCTGTTTTCATACAAATGCCCGATTACAACAAGTATGATACATAAACCTTTCAGTATATCAATGCTTACGTCTCTTTTACCCCCCCCCTCGAATTTAGGAGTCATAACCTTATTTACTTCTGTCATACTTCTTTCCTCCAAACTTAGCCGATAGAAATCCTTTGATTTTCTTTCCCCAGTTTTCGTCACCAATCTGCACGAAACCAGTCTCCACATATTTGATATGGTTCTGCTTCAACCACACATCGAGCAACAACTCGCTCACTCGTCCGAATAATCGAGCATCAAACGCTGGCATATTCTTTACGTCAATTTCGTCTTCCAAGGCAAAGAGTATCGGGAAGAGCCATGAACAATATTGATTGAGAAGTTCACGCTTCATAATCATCATGTTGAACATGTGGGCTGACGTATGCTTCATCGCCTTGTCAAACACCTCCACATACTCAGGACACTGCTTGCGCAGTATCTCACGTGTCAGTTCCAAATGTTCCAAGTCGTGCGTGTGCTTGTAGTGCGAAGCTAACGACTCAATAAAATACCTGCGCTTCTTAGGCAGCACAACGTCAGCTTTAGCCAAAAACGACTCAGCTTCCTCCTTTGTTAAAATGAGCGAGTACTTCCATTTTCCACTCCTGCAACTGAAGTGACGGCGATAGTGAGCCAAACCGATATAATCAGTTTTCACGTTCTTCCATCCCCAATAGAGGGCAGTCAACTCGCAGAAATAAGGATTCTTCTCCGAGATATTGTCGCCCGTGTCATCACCCGTATAGCCAAAATTATCATTTGCCAAGGCATTGCCCACCCTGATGGGCATATACATCTCATCCATCGGCATGTGCGCCTTCTTGTGCGTCGCAATCAATATTTTTACATTCATAACAGTTTATATTTTTATTTCTTATTGTAAAACCAATCCTCCAACGTGTCTGCCACAATCTTGGCATTACCACGCTTCAGAGGCTTGAAGTTAAACACCTTGGCTCTTTCTATCGCCTTTTCGAGCAGCAGAGCCGTCCTATGTGCATAGTCGTTCAGCTTATCCTTACTGTTGACAAATAAGTCCTCTGGCAATTCTTCACCATCCGCTGCCACGTACACACCTATCACGCAGCCCAGTTCTTCCATCTTCCTTACCACCTGACCTTGGTCGTGGATATGTTCAGGACCATTGATGCGAGGCACCACGACCACTCGCTTGCCTTTATCCACAGCCTCACACATTCCGCCCCATCCACCTTGCAGCACAAGGATGTCAGCCTCATCCATGAGTCGTTGCATCCTTTCCTTGGGACAGAAATCAAACGTTTCCTTGATGTTGGCAAACTGATAATGCGTATATCCAGTCTGTACAACAAATTCATCGGCAGATCGTGCAGCCAACTCATCCAAAGCCATTGCCATACGAGTAAAATCCTGCGTATGGGTTCCTAATGAACAAACGATCTTCATAACACTCCTATATATTTTGCGTTAGGGAAAACTTTCATTATCTCTGGCCATTGCACACAAAACAAGTCAGAATGTTTGTATGCCACAGCTGGTGTTCGGCTTGGCGATGTAACGTCAGCCGCCGAACAGATATAGATCACCTTGCACCCTAATAGTTTCTTGCCGAAGAAGATGCTTGGATAAGCCATACCGCTACCTGTGGATATGATGCAGTCGGGACGCTCCTTGATGAGGTACCACAGCGATTGCAGAGCATTCACCGCCCATGTCCATTTCTTCCTTGGGTTCACATTGATCACAAAGTGATGCCTCCTGTCTTTCAGAAAGTTTTTCAGATGCTCGCTCTTGAACGTTAACCAATAAATGTCATACTTTCTCTCGTCTATGTCCTTCGTGGCAAGACGAAGTTCAGCAAAGTGTCCGCCAGGACAACACACCATACATATTTTAGGTTTGCTTCTCATAATGATTCTTTTCTGACAAATCAGCCCATTCTATTTCTTATATATTCCTCAAGAAGAGGAAATGCTGCCGCAGTGGAATTGATGCCACCAGCCCTTGGCAGCACACCACTATGTATAACCAACATATTCTCAAATTGGTTATAATAATCATCTACAGAAGCAAAATCAGAATAAATGCCAAACGGATGATATTCATCCTCAAATTTCTCGGTATGTACCTTTTCATGTAGTCTTTCATAGTCAACACCACAATTCTGTAGATATTTCTCAATAAAGTCTGATATATCTGAAAAGCGTTTCTCCGTGCTTTCGTCTATATGAAAGTCTATCGCCAATCCTTGCTGGTCAAATCTGTCCTTCAATTGTGAAAGATAAACATTTCCGTTTGTTGTCTTATTCTCCACATGTACACACAGATACCACTCCTTCTTATATACATATAATTTTCTGAGAAAAAAGAAAGACCACACAAATGCCATAACAGAAGGAATATCTTTCATGATTTCCCACAAGATGCTAATAGATTTCTTACCGAACAGGAACTTCTTCAAGTTTTGAAAGAAAGGAAACTCCAAATTGAACACTGGATATATAAAATATGATAGGTTGTTTTTCTCGCCTATGATTCGTGTTGTGATAAAGGAAAACTTCTTAATCTTAAAGCCAAAGTCTGTTTTACCCAATTTTGTAGAACCCTTTATCTTGAATACCTTTTTCACGATATGGTCACCAAACGACACCTTGGTCTTGTCCTGCAATCCAGAAACCATCATCAAGCGTGTAGTCTCAAAGGCCCCAGCCGACAGAAAGTATTGGTCATATCCTGTTGCCTCTTTCTCTGTTCCGTCCTCAATGTAATTAAAAGAAACCACCCTACTGCCTTCAACATTTATTTTTATGACACGGCACAAAGTGTGCAAGACCACATTCTTATAGTTCTTGACATGGAACTTCTTGAACAGGTTGCGTAAGAAATAGTCCAGCCATACACCTGTCTTGGTGAACATACCGTCTTCCAATATCTCCTCAGGATAATTATTCTCGATACCAACTTTTTTAAAGATGTTCTGTCTGTATTTCTCGTTCAACTCAACAATCTCATTCATGTATCTGGTAGGGTAGCAAAAGTCGTTCTTGGAAAAAGTCAGTATCTGACCGCCCCATTTTGCTGTAGTTCCACCCAGCCCGAAATATCGTCCTTTTGTCAAAGCCTCGTATGGACTGCCCAATATTTCAGAACAGAGTCCCATCGTATCTTGATCCTTGATGGTCTCATCACCACTCTCAAAGATATGTATTTTCCAGTCGGGATGCAATTCGCCTATCAAACTGGCTGCATAACTTCCGTATGCGCCACTACCTATAATAGCTATTTTCTTCATTTTATTGTAAAGACTTTAATTTGTTTCTTGTTTTTGAATTATCAAACCTATTTACCTTGAATGCGCCTTTCACCATACCTACATGGCGCTGATTGAAGATATGCAATACCTTCAGCACGTCTGATGCAATGAAAAATAGACATTTGGGCAGAGGTATGACCACGGCATTGCTCAATGTGCGGAAATAAGAATACTTTGTGCCACCTTTGCCTTCTACTAGAAGATATACCTGCAATGGATTCTCCTGCACAGCTATTTCAGCCAAACATCTATGCAACACCTCCCGACGAACACAAGGCAACGTTGCTTTCTTGTCACCTATCAGAATAGCCAACTTTGAAGTCACAAACTTGGCAATACCAGCAAATGGGTGTGGGTGGTCTGCGGCTATAATATAACCAGGACGGACAAAGATGATATCAAAGTCAACCTTGTTTCTTTTTCTCTCCAAAAGATTGTCCGCTGCCGCCTTTATGATACCATATGCCCCTTTCAATTTCACATTCTTTTCTGTTGGTGTGTCTTCTGTTATCAAAGGAGCATCATTTGGATATGATGATATGGAAGAAATCTGTATTAGTCGTTTGACACCATGCGTAGAAGAGAAACGCAGCAAGGCGTTGAAATAGTCTTCGTTTTCTTCCACAGTTCCATTCTGTAGCAATATAAAGTTTATCACCACGTTTATATCTTCCGTCAACAATGGGTTCTTGTCAATTTCAGACACAGGACCTGTAACCACATTGCCGTCACGCATCACGTCTCCTCTCGAAAACTCCACGACATTGTGACCATTTTCAACAAACAACTGTTTCAGTCCTCTTGCGGCATAAGCCCTATGTCCACATATTAATATAGTTGCCATATTCTTATTCGTTTAATAGTTCATCATAAATCTGCTTCAGATGCGACAGCACATGAGTAGGCGTGTATTCCTGCACCAAGTCAAGGCTTGCCTTTCCATAGTTCTCTATCTCTGTAGGGCTGTCAATAAAAAACTTGATGGCTTTCCATATCTCCTCTTTATTTCCCGGTTTCACCAAGAATCCATTTTTGCCAGTCTTCACCACCTCTGGTATTCCGCCTACAGGAGTTGATATGATAGGCATTCCATAGCTCATTGCTTCCAATATTGAGATGGGGAGTCCTTCATTGTAACTTGGAAGTACGAACACGTTAGCCCATTCCAAGCAGCGTGTCTTTTTCTCTCCGTTCACCCATCCTTCAAACTCTGCGACATCTTCCAGATGATTATTTTTGAGAAGTTTCCTTATTTCATCCTCAAACTCATTTCCTCCAAAGCGCAGTTTGAATTTTCCTTTGAGTTCCTCGTGATGCTTAACAATGACATCCAACAGATCCCAGATACCTTTTCTTTTGCCGAGCCAACCCAAGAACAACATTCTTACCATTGGCTTCTTCGAGGCATCATGCTTTGAGTCAATTGCCAATGCGTCTGGTGGACTGATAATGTTATTCAATATAATGATATTTTCCTCAGGTATGCCGATACTGATAAAATAGTCCTTCCACTGTGGCGACAATACTATCAGTTTGTCGCACTGTCTGATGTTGGCAACAATGCTGTCTTTATCCTTCGATACTGCATAAAATTCCTTGAAATCAGCAGCGTGCATGTGCAGAATCACCTTCTTTTTAAAGAATTTAGCTGTCTTAGCCATAATAGTCTTTCTCTTGAAAGAGGCGCCTGCAGCCGTATGGATATGTACTACTCTAATTCTTCTATCAAATAGCAACAGGAATACAAAAAATACCCAATGATAAAAGAAATACCACACTTTGTTTAGCGGATTGGTATATTTCCATGTAGGTATGTGTCTTAATCCGTCAAAATACTTGTCGTAACACTCCAACACGGTAGATACGCCACCGCCGCATGGTTTGGTAGTGCGAAAAATCACACTCAACATCATGACCTTCTGTGCAAGGTCTTTATTTATTAAATATGACATGAAATCTTAATTTATAAACCGATTAACATTCTGAGTGGTTTAGGACACCTTTCTGCTACCTTTGCCACCATCGTGGGTATATATATGGCGCATAGCAGGGCCACAATCCAACAAATCGGAAACCAAGTGCTATCTTCCATTATATTTCTGTGATACACAAACTTCATAGCCATGATAGGCAACATATGCAACAAGTAAATCTGATATGTGTATCTTGAATAACTGGAAAACAAGTTGGGTCTAATATCAGAAAGCCAATGGCTAAGGGAAACAATAAATGCTATACCAAAAACGCTTGAAACCAAAGCTCCCCATCCTTTTATTACTGCGGCATAATACAACGCAGCGCTTATAGTAAGCACCCACCTGTTTTGGAAATATCTTATCAAACCATATTTCTGTACCACCATGCCTAAATAGAAGTAAACCCAAAATCTGCAAATTTGATTTAGACATAACACATTTTCATATTCACCACTTATACCTATATATTTATAAGGTGCAAACGTCAGGAAGAAAAGTAAAACAATCCATGCTGTCGTTGCCATTTTATTATTGAGTGTCCATTTATATGTCGGCATTAACAAGAATAATATGAACAATGTCTCAAGAAACCAAATGTGCGGACAAGGCCCTTTAAATGGCATCAGGAATATTTTCAGAAAATATTCCCATGATACGGAAATAGGGTGCTCAAGTGTAGAAGCAGGCAAACAAAGCTTCAATCCCCACATAGAGAAAGACAAGAACAGAAAAGGTATTCCCAATCTAATCACCTTGCTTTGAATCACCCCCCCCGAAATCAAACCTTTAGCAAAGGACGAAGAACGGACGAACAAGAATCCTGATATGAAGAAGAACACAGGTATTTGAAATGCCTGTAGCGTATCTAACCAAGAAGCGATTGGGTAATCAGGATTCATGTTTCCTGCCAAATCTATATGTCCTATCAATACGGCCGCCATTGTTATTGCTTGCAGTATAGATATCCAAGCTACTCGATTATTACTTTTCATCCTATCACCCCCCCCCATCACTTGTTTCACACTCTCTTCTATCGTTCCCGAATTGTCCACTACATTTACGTCCTCTTTCTTTGCCAATTTCTGATATAGTTCAAAACGATATGGGAAATCGGGATTGACATGATTCTCCAAACGACAGTCAAGAACAGCCTGACGATTACGAATCACCACAAATTGACAGGAGTTCTTAGGTAAAATAGTATGAAAATTACAGTACCATTTACTGTCCAATATATCATCAAAGCGACACTCCGCTCCCAAATCAATAAGAATGTCATTAATCCATCGGTCGCAAATCACATAATCCGACTTCAATCTCATCACTTTTCGTCTTGCTATTTTATTATCCAAATAAGAGCACCATATATATAGTTTGCAGAACCAAGGCTTTTTATACAGACGATGTTCCCATACATCACCCATCTCATTATGAACCTTTACCGACAGTCCCAATACACGTGCCAACGCATTCATGGCTTTCAAAGTGTAGTGACTGTATCACATCCAGATATAGTCAACCGACTTACCCTCTTTCTCCAATTTTTCTTTGAGACTGTTGATAACCGTAGTCTTACCACTACCATCAACACCGCTAATGATTACATATTTCGTCATAACCTATATTTTATTTGTCATTACCAATTATCTTCATCCATTCCTTTCCTACTTCTTCCCATGTCAGATGCTTTTCCATTATGCCTAAAGCCTTCACTGCCAACACATCTCTTTCATTCTTATTTGCCCACAAATCTATGAGCGCATGAGAGAGATTTCCTACGCCGACCTTACCAGCAAGTTTCAATCCTTGATGCAGATAGGCAGTCGTACCAGCATTAGCGAACGATACGACAGGTGTACCACACGACAACACCTCATAATATGTTAGTGGTATCTCTGCTGGAATGCAGAGGAACGGCAGCACTACGGCATAGGCCGCTTCAAAGTAAGCCTTCAACTGAGCCACAGAGAGCCTGTCCTTCAATACCATTACCTTATTCCGATTTTTCAATTCCTCCAAGCCATGTGTCAATCGGTTGTATTCGCCTCCCACATCCTGACGAACAAGGAAGACAAGCAAGGCATCGTCCGTATTGTCAGTAAAGCGGTCGAACGCTTGCAGCAATTCTACACCTCCCCTTGATGGTGCTGGACCACCAGTAAACAAATAGAATTTCTTGCCTTGCAAGCCATGCTTCTGTAAATAGGTGTTGTCCGACTGTATTTTTTCAAAATCATCCTTGCCAGGATAAATAGTATGAGTACGCAATGCCTTGCCTACGGATTGAGAAGTATACTCCGTCAATCCTATGATATCGGAGAAGCCTACCTTCTTCAATTTCTTGGCAAGCAAAGTCTTGGGTGCGAGAGCCTCCAATACCCATGCCTTGGCATACATACCATACTGACGCATCATCCATAGGGCATTCCATTTTGGAGTGATACCCGAAGGAATATAAGCAATCTTTCGGCAGTTCATCAGCCCTAAGCCAGACAAATCTTTGAGTCCCTCACGTATGGTAGCAGCAAAGAAGAATACATCATAATGACGATCATTCACCCATTCGCTCAATTCTCTGAAATTACGAGGACACTGCACAATACGTATGCCTTGCCACTCAAAATCCTTCGCATCCGCTTCCGACACGCTTGAATTGAGAATATCCGCTTCCCAACCATTCGCCACCATCACCTTTGCCACCTCTAATATGGTGCGGAAAGGCATCAGTCGCTCACGACCAGGAAACAAGTCAACCGTATGCAAAGCTACTTTCATTTCTTCAAGTGCATTTCGTGGAACATCTGGCAGAACTCGTCAAAGCTCATAGTCTCCTTGTAATACTTGGTATGCTCACCATGAACATCCTTAAAGATGATAGGCACCTCTTTCTTGCTCATCACATCATAGCTGTGCTTCATAGTGAACACATACATATCCAAAGGATAGCCCTTGAAGAACGCACGTGTACGTTCACTTACCGACCACAACATCGCCATCCAATAGTTCCATTCCCCTTTCTTAGGGATGAAGCGGATGTCGATGTCTGATGACGGATGCCACTTGCCCGTAGAGAGCGAACCGTAAGAGATGGCTGCATCCATATACTTGCATGCATCCAATCTCTTCTTCATCGCCACCGTACCATCATAAAACTGTTGGGCGGTCAAGTTGCCAGCACGGATATGGTAGAACACGCAGATGGCTTGTCCGTTGATGCAATAGTTGATGATGTGAGCGATGATGAGACCTGCCCACCACGGCATCACAAGGCTCAACAACAAGGTTATCACCACGTCCATACCAATCTTCACCACATTATCTCTCCAGTTGGCATAGAGCATGCCTTGCAGGATGAAAGATGTGACAAAGGTGATATAACCATAACTCATCCACTCGTCAAACCATGTTCCTTGCAGGAACGCTGGCAAATGTTTCTTCTTGTGCTTTGTAAACAAAGCGTTGATGTATCTGTCCATTATAAAATCTATTTTCGTTTAAAGTCCAAGTTCTGTTTTTCGTTCATCAAGCCAAGTGGACAGTTCCAAAAGTTTCTCTATTGTTTGTTTTACTACTGGCATATGTTTTTTTTAGAGCTTCATCAAATAATTATCTCTTTCCTTTTATCTCCTTAATTTTATTGATTAATGCTACATACAAGAGAATGCCTCGTATATTTTTTTGCAAGATAAGCCAATAAAAGAACTTATTCAAATTCGGCAGAGATGTCAAATGATATTCTTGACGTATAATTCCCCATTCGTTATCATTTACAATATGCTTTAAATGTTCTATCTTGTTATTGTATGAGTTTGCCTTAAGCATATCCATGATATGATAACGAGTATAATAAATCAAAAATCTGTCAACTCGCAAATTGCCGCTTTGAATATCTTTAACCCTGTCTCTCAGAAGGTAATACAACTGTTTAAACCTGTCATACTTCACATCTTTAAATGTAGATGTCAAAGATGAGCCATTCAAACAATAATGATAGAATGTGTAAGGCAAGAGTAATACATTTTTTGCATGAAGAAAGAAATCCACCTGAAAAGGCAAGTCCTCAGAAACCACATCACGTTCTGATACGAAACGAAGATGATTATTTTCGATGATTTCTCTTTTATATAATAATCTCCATACAGACATCGGATAAGGTCGATTAGCCTTAATGCCTTCACCTCCTGCTATCATGTCAAGGGTAAATGATATAATTTCTTTACCTTCTAACAAAGTCTGCTCAGCAGCAAATTGTCTTTTTTCCCATTTTCCGTTAGGACATTCTACATAGCTATCAGCAAAAACAGCATCTGCATTTTGTTTTTTTGCAGCATTGTATAAATGCTCATAAGCATCCAGCTCTACAAAATCATCACTATCAAGGAATGCCACATATTCTCCTGTTGCCACATCAAGTCCGCTATTGCGAGCATAACCTAATCCTCCATTTTTCTTATGGACAACTTTTATTCTACTATCTTGAGCAGCAAAGTCATCACACATCTTTGGGCACGAATCAGGCGATTCGTCATCAACCATAATGATCTCAATGTCCCTCAATGTTTGATTAAGAACTGAATCCATACAACGAGACAGATATTTTTCCACACCGTAAATCGGAAGAATAATAGATACTTTTGGATTCATATTGCTATTTTACTCTTTTTGCAGGAATACCAGCTATGGTTATTCCTGGTTCGTTGAAAGAATGTACTACCACTGCTCCTGCAGCAATCTTTATATTATCGGCTATGCTTATACCGCCTAATATCTTTGCGCCTGTTCCAATAATCACATTATTGCCAATTACAGGAGTATCCTTGTCTGCTTCGCCTCCATTACCAATACAGATATTGCCATGCAAACTGCAGTTCTCACCAATTATGGCTTTACCATTAATAACAGTACCTTGTGAATGATATATCAGCAATCCCTTGCCTATATTTGTGGTACTTGCCTCTATACCAATTTTTTCAGCCAATATATTTCTCTTTCTGATATAAAAGATATACATCAACTGATACCAAGGATTGCGACTGTGGTCAATCTTATACTTATAATAATCTGTTATTCTTGCAAGCTTCTGCCATTTCATACTCTGATAGACATACTCATGTTTGATAAATCCCATAAAACACCGATACAACGTTTTATAACAATATTCCTTATAAACATTTTGTTCATAAGACAATATTTCGGTCAACTCTTTCTTCGTCATATTCTCAATATTTAGTGTAAATTTGGATTAATAGACCATACATACTGAGCTTCTGGATTCAAGAATACAAAACGTCCAAAGTACATGGTAAGATATGCTATAAAGAACCAATAACAAACTACAAAGATTTTATTGCTTTTAAACTCATTATAATAGTATGCTGCAATAGACATTGGAATGAACCATAGCACAGAAGTTGGAGTGAACATTCTAACAAGTGACCCCAAGAGCCTAAAAGGTTCAGCTATCAATATACTACATACAAACAAGTTGTAAATCCATACTGAATGCCTTTTTGCCTTGCTAACTATATATCCAACAATAATCATCGATGAATAATAGCCTATAGCTAAGATTTGCGTGAATACACTTCTTTGTCCATCCAAACTTGACTCCATTTCATTTTCAAAGGTTGAGTAATCGAGATAATGTTGCATTTTATCATCTGCGCCTAAAATCATATCCAAACCTGATAAATATCCAAACAAAGTATTCATCAAACCTGTTGCAGCTGAAGACAATTCAAAAATCAATAATATCGGTAAACTTATCTTCCAACTAATAACTTTTTTGTCAAAGAGCAAGCAAAAAGTAAGTATCAGTACGCATCCTAAAGCATCGCCCTTGTGGATAAATGGAGGAATCAGTAAAAACAATATTGCCCATCGAAGATTCTTATCTGTTTTCCATGTTCCAAAATTAGTTTTGGAAAGAAAATAAATTGCTGACAACATGAATGAAAAGCCTATGCCTGTTCTGATTGGATTTTCTAACAAAAACAATGTCGCAAGCAATGCGAACAAAAAGAAATGTTTGGTACTATTCTTAAAACTAGAATATAACTTTAACAAGCAGAAGACAAAAATCAGTGCATAAACCATAAAAATTGCCCCAAATGGTAGAGCATCAACAAAAGGATCTATAGACCTAACACTCTTTATAATGAGCATATATAAGGGGTCCATATCTTCACGTAGAAGATTATTGGTCAAACATTTTAAATATTCTGGTCCATAAACATATTTAAAATCTGGTCCTCTTCCGTATCTTAATCCTTCAACTAAAACAAATTGGGTCACAAATAAGAATTTAGCCATTGGTATCCTGGCATTCTTTTGCCTTTCGAAGCACTCTGCTACAAAATATAATAAACAATATAATAAAATATGATCAAATGGTGACATCTTCTTTAGATATTCAAAAATACGTTGTTGTTACATCTTTTTAATTTTGTCAATAATTCTTCTCTGCAACGTTTTTTGTTCAGGCAAAAATAAAGGGACGTTTTTCACTCTCAACTTATTGTGTCGAATCCAAATATTAAGTAACCATTCTGAATAAAATCCCAACTCTCTTGGCAACACCTTGTCGCCAGACTCTTTAATATTTTTCTCCACCTTAAACAGAATATCAAATAGCCATTTGCAATACTCATCAAATAAAGGCTTAGAACAAACCATAATATTGCCAAAACTCATATATTCCGTATGGAATTCCAACTCAAAATCTTCCAAATAATCAGGATATAACTCTTTCACTACAGGTAGCATCAATTGATACGGACGATAGCTGAGAATACTTTGGTCGCCAACTTTAAAATAGCCATTAATTTCACCATTTTTCTTTGTTACGTCCGGCAATATGACATCATTATTCTCCATAATATTTATCAGTTGAGATGTTGAAAGAACAGTCGCTTTGCCCAACAAGTTCTTTGAGACAGGTAATCTACGATAATGACACAAGCCAATGTAGTCTATGCCTTTCACATTCTTCCACATGTGATATAAACCTGTCAACTCACAGTAGATGTCATTCTTCTTAGAAATGTTGTCATAGCAACAATCGTCCTTAATAGCATTAGGGATTGTCAAAGAAGATTTCTCTGCACCTACATGTATCATTTGATAGCAATCATCACCATACTTTGGTGCAACTTTATGTGCCGCTACAAAAATTTTAATTGTTTTCATACGTTTATCTGTTTTATACCTAAATTTATACTTCTTGACTTAATGCCTCATTGTCTTCATTTTAATCAATATATTATTCACTCTGAATTGGAGTTTTTGAAGTATCGTCTGTCTTTTGTGACTCCATGTGCTTGAATAATGGTGAATGCATACAGTATTGTCTGTAATATAGTATTTTGTATGATCTGCAAGATGAGCACAAAAAAACTCCAATGGCAAGATTTTTATATCTTCCTCAAGTAATTGCTCCTCTCGATTCATTTTAAGTCCATACATATTTAAGATTTTACACAATCTGTAAGGATTTGGAATTGTGGCCAGTTTACCAGACCATCTTATAAAAGATTCTCGATGATAACTATCCATCATCTGCTTCGTCCAATTCTGTCCTTTGGCACAAGACAACATTCCTGTACCTATATAGTCTGCCTCCCAACCTAACATTGTTTTGTGCCCTAAATGCACGTCGAAAGATTTTCTAACCTCCACATCTGTATCAAGATAGATTCCTCCTTCTGTATAGAGAGCATAAAGACGTGCATAATCGGAAACAAACGCAAACTTCTTCACATTATATGCTTCCCATACATACTTACAACAATGGATGTCGAAATTATCTTCATTCCATTCCTTTATCTCATAGTCAGGGTTGTGCTTTTTCCATGTCTCTATATAATCAAGCACTTCCTTTGGTTTTGGATTTCTTCCAAACCAACAATAATGTATAATCTTTGGTATCATAAACCTTATTTAATAGAACAAACCTTATCGTATCCCAATCCTTGTTGAATGCTTGGGATATGATGATAACCATCACGCTGTAAATTATCATTCACCCCTTTTATCAAATTGATAAAACTATCCTTGTCTTCAACATCGAACAACACTTTAGCCTTTTCAAAATAACGATAGGATGCAAGCTTTGGAAGAACAGTAAATGACGCATTATAAATACTCAATTCTGGGTACCAAATATTATGCACATCATTAGACTTGTCATATACCAACGAGAGGTAATACAATAGGATATCGACCTCTACCATGGCTTCAAACAACTTTCCATCAACCTTGCTGCGGAATAGCGAAGCTGCCTCACTAATAAGATTAGAATTTGTAAGGTCCTTTTTGAATCTATCCAATGTATAGTTGTATTTCTGAAACTCAATATAGGTCAATGGCTTTACTTGTCTTCCAAAACGATTTGACAGAATGCAGAAATCAGTTGACACAACATCATGAATGACATCAAAACGCTCATGTTTCATCATTACAGAAACGAATGACAAGAACATTTCATAATTGAAGAAACGATAATTGTCATTTGCTAAATACCATGGGTCTGTTGACGTTGCCAATTTAATATCATTGTCTTCATAATACTGCAAGAGTTTTTCGAAGAAATTTACAAATTGCTCTCCAGTGCATTCTGTATTGGCTGCAACCGTTTCAAGGAATTTTATGAAATCATTGTTTACTACCTGCATGGAGTCAATGCTCTTTTCAACCAAATCAATAAGAGTATTATATTGACCTCCATTAAAAGAGATTTTAAACTGGTCTAAAGATGCTATCAATTTATCAAAATATCTCACCATCCAAGCCTTCAGCGAAGAAGTTTCTTCGTTGATTGCTTTCAGGTAGCGTTGTTCCTTTGCTGTACTCAATAAGGTAGGTTGGTCGGATTCCAAGAATGCAGGCATACTTCCTAAGGCTGGCTTTTGGTGAAGCGGTTTATCATAGATGTCACGAAGAAGTTGATTGTACCCCAATTCATAACATTCATCCGAACTCATATCTATATGAATACGAGTTTTCAAGAAATGGGGCAGATATGCCGCACCATTATTGTCTTTCTCAAATACTACGGGAAGAAACTTGTTTGCTCTGCCTTAGAATATATTTCATCCGACATGATGGTACTTTCTGTGCCAACACCTCCTTTTCTATTATCTGCCTTCTCTGCATAATCTTTATTGCAGATAACCAAAACCTTTTTTATATCAGGGTCTTCAACCATCTTTTCCATAAAGACATACTTGTCTTGACCATCCTTCAGGCTCCAAATATCCAAGACGACATCCACACCATCGTCCATCAAGCGCTCTGCCAATTGTTGCACCCGAATCTTATTCTCTTTGGGATGCCAACTATATGAGATAAATACTTTAGGATTCATTTCGCTAATCTTTCTGAATATCAAATAAGTTTACGAACAACTTTCAAAAGTGCTGTAGATACAATAACTCTTTCATTTTTATTCATGCCCAACAGGTATGTACATAAACAAACACTCAACAGTGCACTTACACAGACTATTATAAAATCCATGAAAGTGTTACCAATTATCCAGCATATAGATATTGGTACTATTAAAGATGCCAATGTCACTAAAGCAACCCTTATCAATACATTCTTTACATAGTCCCAACATGTCATTTGAATTCTTTTACCTGTCAATTTGAGTCTTACGAAAAGTAATGCGGTTTGTACGCCACAGTAAACCTCCATAGTCGCCAAAGGCGATGCACCTAATTTCAAGACAATATAAGACAAAGGAAAATTCAAAAGAAGAAAGAATGCTACTATTAGTTCAAAATTTCTGATTTTTCCATGAGCCCTTGCGATTTGGGTCATCTGGTTAGACAAATTGGCTATCATTGTTCCGACAAGCACCAACTGGCAAAACCCCACCGCATATTTTGGAACCTCTTTTAACCATAAGTGTAGTATATAGTCCATTTTCAATATAAGAGGAAGTGATAAAACAAACAACAAGAAATAAGAAAATCGTATACTGCGGTATAATAAAGTCTTCATTTCTTGATACTGTCCTGCTGCATAGTCCTTGATTAATTGTGGATTCGCTGCCATTTGAAAACTCAACACGAAACGGTTGACTGCACCATTTACTTGTTCTGCTAACCCCTTTGCAGCATTTACTACAGGTCCAAAGAAAAAGTTAAGTATGATATTAACACCTTGTCCTGTTAATACCCAAGCCATCTCCCCCAGCATATTCCAACTTGCAAAACTCAAAAGTTGTTTTAGCATATTCCAATCCTTTGTTAAACGAAACCTCGCTTCTTCATATTTCCTTATGCAATATAGTCGGTAAATCATCATGATGCCAATAGAGACTATCATAATCAATACACTATACATCTTGAGTTTGTCAAAATTTACAATAACTAAGAGATAAACTATTAATAGTTTCAATGCCACCTCCAAAATAGAAATATACGCATATATCCCCATCTGTTCTTTGGCTATAATAATGGCATTATATGGAACCTGAACTATAGAAAATAATGTTGTAATCAAAGAGCATTGTAGTGCCCAATTGGCGGCTTCCAGTCTATCAGGTGGAATATTCATATAAGTATTTAAATACCATACTCCTGCAATTTTCATGACTACAAAAACAAAGACAGCTATTCCACCATGAGCCTGGAGAGATACATTGAAAATACGACTAACACCTTCTTTATTATCTCTTCCAAGTTCAAAAGACAAGAATCTTTGTACCGCATTGGACATTGAACCATTTAAAAAGCCCAGCATTGTCACAATACCTCCAACGACATTGTATATACCAAAATCTGATACTCCTAACTTGTCCAAAACTACTCGGCTCGTGTACAAAGATACGACCATCATAAAGAGCATTCGGAAGTAAAGAAGCAACGTATTCTTGGCAATTCGCTTGTTATTATCTGATGATTGATTTGACATTATCCTTTAATTGCTTTAATTAGTATAAAATATCTTCATTTGATTATCATTATTCAGAAAGACAAATCGGGTCAAGTTAGGAGCGAAAAGTAGCTCATAAAAATGCCCCTTGCTTTCGCCCATCTGTCTTAAATTATAAATATGGGGTCAGCGGATTTTGAACTGCACCCCAAAAGTTAGACAAAAAACTTTTATTATATGTGGCAATTTCAAATCTTCTTTATCTTCCAATCCGTGATTGTCCGCTCTTCGCTGCTGAAGTTTATGCTCACCTTTATAATGGGAAGACCGCAGAGGGCGAAGCGAGAAGGGTAGTCTTTAAGGTCTATCTGCTGCATGGCTGCATCGGCTGACTTGTTAAGTTTCAGCTCCATGATGTAGAGCGTGTCATGAGTACGCATCACTATGTCAATACTACCTTGAGAAGTACGAACCTCCACATCTACATACATGCCGAACAAACTGAATATGGTATATAAAAGAGATTGATAATGCCCCTCATAATCGGTATTGTCACATTTCGGAAGAGAAGAAAGAAACGTCTGCAAGAGTCTCAGCGCATCGTCTATGCGCCCATAAGAGACCGCTTCGTAAAGAAGTCCGACAGTAGTAAGTCCTTCCGTTGTCCGGTTGTGGAGATAGTAGGGCAGAAGACTCTGCATCAAGCCTATTCTCACTTCCTTGTTGGGGATGTCAAGGGTATATAATCCCGTCACAGGAGAACAATCTTTGATTGTGACGTATCCGCTCTGGTAAAGAAGAGGAGTGACATCTGTCATGCGTTCCGTCGGAGCGTCAAAAGATATGGCATAGGCTTTTCTTCCACCTATCTGCCAAGGAGCTACACGGAATTTGCGGAGCATTTCTATCAGATAAGTCGGTGTTCCGCTACTGAACCAGTAGTCCTTGAGCTTTCCGTCTGCAAAAGCATTCATCAAACTGAAAGGGTTATATATGTCGGCAGAAGGCCACGTGAAGTGATAGCCGTCATAGTGCTCTTTCAACTTCTCAGTCATTCCGTCAAAAGTCGTGCCCATTTTGTCGGCAAACACTTTGACTTGCTCTTTCATCTGTGTGCGAATTTCTTCCTCCGTAATGCCGCATATAGCCGCATACGGTTCGTCCATGCTGATGTTCTTTATGTTGTTCAGCTCGCTGAAGATGCTCAGTTGGGAGAATTTGGTGATACCTGTCAGGAACACGAAGCGTAGATAGGGGTCGCACGCTTTCAGAGGAGAGTAGAAATTGCGCATCACATTGCGAAGAACAGGAAGTTCTATGTCCTCGTGCATTACATCAAGAAGCGGTGCGTCATATTCATCAATCAGTACGACAACTTTGCGTCCTGTCTGTGTGTATGTTTTTCTGATAAGAGAGGTAAGCCTGTCGTTTAATGCTATCGCATCTTCTGCCTTTCCATAAATCTTTTCATACTCGCTAAGCTGAAAGCTGAGCATCGCTTCCAATGTCTCTTTGTTCACATGCTTGGCACGGCTCATGTCGAAGCGCAGAACCGGATATTCCGTCCATTCTGTTTCCATTTTGCTGATAGTAAGCCCCTCGAACAACTCCTTCTTGCCTGAAAAATAGCTGTAGAGAGTGGAAACAAGCAACGACTTTCCGAAACGACGAGGACGGCTCAGAAAGTAGTATTTGCCGTCGGTATGCGTCATTCTATACACATACTCCGTCTTGTCGATATAGAGATAATTGTCCGTTCTCAGTTCCGAAAAAGTCTGTATGCCTATTGGAAATCTCATCCTCTTGTATATGGACTGGTCTATCATACGCTGCACCTTTAATTTTAGAACGTAAAGATATATACTTTTCTATAAATTACAGCTGCTTCTTCTGTTTTTTTGCTTTTTATTACATGTCTGGATGATGAAATATCTGCTATAATGCTTTCCTGTTCATTCTTCCAGCACCTCCAGATATTCCGGCTGTACGGTGGTCGATACCGCCATGACACCGGTAAGCAGTACGACAAGCTGCTTTGACCTCTTGCCCGTGACCTTCACGAAGATACCTTCCACATTGTCGAGCGCGCCTCCATGCACACGCACCCTTGTGCCTTTCTCCACACGGATGTCTTCCGGATGGTAGAAGCGGGTGTCATCGCTGTGCTGCTCGCAGACCCTGATGAAGCTCTTCATTTCCTTGTCACGGATTGTGATGTAGCGGTTCGCACCTTCCCAGTTCATTACGATGAACTGCAAATGGTCGTATGCCGACTGTTTGAAAGCGATGATTTGCCGGTAGGAGGCATGTACGAAAATAAGACTCGGAATTACAGGTACAAGTTTCAGAGTTTTCTTGCCGTGATAGGTGCGCATGGCATACTTCTTCGGGATGAAGTGGGGGAGTCCGTCTTTTCCGGACAACATGCTCTCCGCCTCTTTCTCGTTCTTGTAGCTGCGCATGGCATACCATCTCTCTTTATCGCTGTCTTCAACGGTCATGGGAGGGAATGTAAAATAAGTCCGGAAATGCCGAAAGTATATAATCCCGGTTCAATCCAATCTGTGCATTGGATTGTAAATCAAAGAATTATGTTCGATGCACGCGGAATACATATCTGTATGCCTGCCCCTTGTATATGGCATGACGGACAATGAAAATCCGTTCTCTCTCTAACGCAGAGAGAGATTTCATGCGCAAAGGTATGAATTTTATCTCAAACAGCGCAAAAAACTCTCTTTTTCAAAACCTGTTAATCTATTTGTTACACATTTTCTGCTTAAAAGACCTGTATTGCAGGAGGTCTGCCCGCCGTTCTCTCTCTGCGTTAGAGAGGGTACAGTCTGTCAAACAAACGGTTTGGCTATTCCAACGCATCCATAATATTTCTGTTTGCATTATCTATCTCCGAGGCATCCAGCGATGCAAGGTATATGCGTGTGGTATTCTCCGAATTGTGTCCCATAGCTTCACTGATGACGGAAATCGGTATATGCTGTTCTTTCGCAATGGAAGCCCAAGCATGGCGCGCCACGTATGTGGTGAGCGGTTTCATGAGTCCCACCATAGTACCTATCTTTTTCAGTTTCTTGTTCATCAGGCGTAGGGCACTCCTGTACTGTTTCCGCCGGTCGTCATCCGGGTTTCTGATTATCGGCAGCAGATAAGGGCTGTCCCCTGTGTCGTATTTGTCCACAATCATCTGCATCATGTTCTCCCATCTTATTTTCAGCAGATGCCCTGTCTTTTGGCGGTGGTAAATCAGTATGTCGCCATGCAGGTCTTTTTTGCGCAGATATGCCATGTCCACGAATGACATTCCGCGGGTATATACCGAGAACATGAAGAGATTGCGTGCGAGGTCGAGCAGCGGATATTGTGCGAGGTCGAGTTGCTTGATTTGTCGGAGCACTTCCAGTGATATGGCACGTTTGACAGTTCTGTCAATGCCGGTATAGACATGCTTGAACGGATTGCCGCCCTCAACCAGCCCTTTTTCCACCGCATCATTGTATATGGAACGCAGGTTGCGCATATAGAAAGAGATGGAGTTTATGCAGAGATCGTGCTCTTTCAGGTAGTTTTCGTATGCCATCATGACGTTTCCGTCCAGTTCGTCCGGCATCAAGTCCTTGTCATTGCGGAAGCGGCAAAAGCTGTTCAGCGCGTAGGTGTATCGTTCCGCCTTCTGATGTTTGTTCAGCTGTAGCAACAGCTCCGCCTGTCTGCGTCCGAATGCGATGAAGCCGCAATTGTCCTTGTTCCTGTGATATTCCTTTACCACATCCTCAGCCGTGTAAGTGTCCGGCAGCGAGTGTTCCAGTCGCTTCACGATGCCTCTCAGCTTCAGCAATCCGTTTGAGAGTGTACTGTCCAGCCTGTGTAGCTCCTCTTTCCTTTCCCTGCCGGTCTCTTCCGCAATAACGACTGTTTTGCGTATGGAATCCCATTCTGTCGCTCTGATACTATATCCTGAGTGTATCAACCTTGCGGTACGTTTGCAAATCACCTGATAATACAATGTCCCCTTGCCTTTATCATGAGAAGACATCCGTAGTTTTACCTTTACTGTTGTCATTTCTTGTATATTTAGGATATTAATTAGAGTAGAAACCTAATCTATTCATTTTTAGGTGGATTGAGTTTCTTTTTGGTGTTTTTCCTGCATGACAAAAAAAAGGATTTCCAATAAGTTAAGATAGAACAAAGATAATGAGAAGCTGTTTTAAAATGATTATAAATTGCTGAAATCAAGTAGATGATGCAATATTTTACTCGTATATATTTAGCAGGGGCGACAGACTCCTCCATGCTAAATGTATTCACAGACTCCTCCGTCGCTACGCGCCACCTCCCCTAACACTAAGTTTGCGGAA
>JAJPZU010000046.1 GCA_021204165.1 Prevotellaceae bacterium | reverse complement strand
CAATGAGTCCGGGAGTTTACAGGACGGCAAAGAGCAGGCTGAAGTCAAAGCTGTCTGAAAGCAGGGACAAGAATGAGGCTGTATCCGCATTCCTTGAAACATGTTTTTAACACTTTCAGCCTCCATTTTCACAGGTTGCAAATGTTACATTTTAGGGGTAAAATGAAAAAAGTTTTACTGAATATCAATGCATTACAAGCGAAGACTGTAACGCCCTATTGTTTTATGTTTGGACTTGCTGTAACTTTGCAGCTGAAAAACAAACCAAACATAGTATGAAAAAGACATCCTTAAAATCGACTGTATGTACTGCTATTATGTGCATATATGCCATCACAGTTTTCGCGGCTCCGGCTTCGGGAACAAATGTGAGAAACATCGTTTTCACACAAAACGTGAATAATGATGATAACGAGAAATCCGGTATCGGCAGATATTCTCTTACGGAATCCGATGAGACACTTTATGGTCTCCTGTCCTCCGACGGAATGCTTACCGTGGAGCTTGTTCCGGTAATCGATGACGGAGCGTATATAACCCTCTACAAAGATGGAGAAGTGGCAGACTATCTGTATGTACAGGATTCTGTAAGCCTTGACTTCAACGAATATGGAGTTACAGGACACTACACAGTAACAATCACATCCATATCGGAGGATACGGAATACACAGCTGACATCATATTCTAAAAATATTTCATGAACTATATGAAACCAGCTGCATATCTGTATGAAGTCGTCACGACTCCACTGCTTTCACTGTGTCTGCTCTGCCTTCTGTCCTGTGGCAGCAGGGGCGGAGCCTCCTATACAGTCATGTCCGACGGTGGACGGAACTCCCGCATGGAGTTGCAAGAATGGGACGTATGCGTGATTTCACCGCCGGATGCAGACTCTTCCGCCGTGTCTGCCGATGGTAGGGATACGCTCCGCCAACTTGGTACATATACTCCAAAATACGGGCAGCTCGACCTGAAGGAGGTGTTCGGTGTGGCATACAACGACACGACACACGCACTTGAAGGCATGAGGGTGCGGCTTTCGTGCCTCGTGCGCTCGGAATGCGACACGACAGTATATGCCGAGGTGAGGAGCGCGATGCCCTACACACTGACGCTGAACGGCGACACTCTTGTGCGCAGGGACATACAGGGTCTGAACATCCATCCCGTCCGTCTGTCGGCAGAGGGGGACGGCCGGCTTGAAGCGGAGCTGGAGGTCAGGGGCGACGACCATTCCTTTGAACTCGCCCTGTGCGACAGCTTCCGCATAGCGGCGATGTATGCCGGAGGGCAGAGCTGCAACATCATCTATCCTCTGATACATGCCGACAGCCGGACGGTCATGCTGACAAATGCCCACCAGAACGTGCTCGACACTCCTGTGAGGCTGGAGTTGCACGATGTGCACGGCAGGCGGATTGCGGACTTCATGCTGGAGAAGGGTGCATTCACCTATCCTGTGCCGGAACTGGAGAAGGACATGTCCTACATGTGCAGCATGACTCTGTGCGGAGTCACCGTGCGTCAGCCTGTGCTGTGCGGAGGCGACGATGACGCATTCGCCCGCTTCAGCGCCATGCGCGACAGCCTTCCCGACGGCAGTCCGCGCGCCGACGAGATAGACCAGCTGCTCTACCGCCTTGGATTCCTGCTCACCCACCCCACACGGTATGAGGGTGACTGGTGGTGGCAGTTCAAGATTTCTCCGCTCACCTACCAACTGGAGCATGCCTTCGCGCATCCGGACGGCGGGGATGCTGAAGACGGCACGGAGGCGAACATACGGTTCGTCACCTACCGCTCGGAACAGGACGACAGCCTGCAGCGGTACATTCTCGCGCGACCGAACAGAATTGATGCCGGCAGCTCTCTTCCGCTTGTCGTCGTCATCCGTCCGAACATAGAGAACATGCACCACTTCTTTTCCTGTCCTCAGCTTGCGCGGCAGTGGGCGGTGAACCAGATGCAGGACATGTCGCAGCGTTACGGCTTCCTTGTGATGATGCCCGAAATGAGGACGTACCTCGACGAGGACCTCACCCCGGAAGCGGAGAAGGAGCTTAAACAGGCGATAGAGGACGTATGCCGTCACTATCCCGTGGACCGCAGCCACATTTTCCTTCATGCCAACTGTAGCGGAGGCTACCGTGCGCTGCGGGTGGCGACGGAGAATCCCGGCATGTTCGCCGCAATAGGGCTGTATGCCCCGCTCTATCACAGGCGGTTTGCCTCGCGGTGGTCGGAGGAACATGCCCCGGAGCGTTCCATCGGCAGGCTGGCGGGAGTACCGGTGATGATACACGGCGACCCGGTGGATGCGCACAGTCCGTATGTTCTGTACAAGGACCTTGTGGATGATTGCCGCAGATACGGCATACCGCTGACGCTCTCACTCAAGCGCAACTCGGGCAGATACTACAACGTAGTGCTCGTGGGCGAGGAGGCATTCGAGTTCTTCAAGAAACAGATGGACGAAAAGAAAAAATTAAAAGTGTAATAAGCCAATTTGGAGATTGCCCTAATTATAATTGACAACAATAAAGAATAATGGATAAAACAAGAACAATGGATATAAACAAGAAATACTCCTCTCTGTCATTGGCAATGGGTATGCTGCTTGGTGCAGTCTTTATTCTGTCGAGCCTGTCGAAAGCGGTAAACATCTATTCATTTGCAATGGAAACAGGATTGTACATCAACCTCTATATGCCTATGTGGCTGCACGGCGGGGACATGTCATGCGCTGTCTTGGTCTGTGCCATTGAAATGTTTGTCGGACTGTTGGCTTTCAGGCAAGAATACAGGGCACAAAGCAGTCTGCTGTTCTTTGTAATTCTTCTGTTCTTTGTTTGTCTGACAGGCATCAACTGTTTCTTTCCTTCCACATTTGCCGGCAGCATAGAATCATGCGGTTGTTTTGGCGAGTTGATTCATTTCACTCCTTTTGGCTCTTTCATGAAAAGCAGCATCCTGTGGCTGTTTTCGTCAATACATCTTGTGGGCATATTAAGAAGTGGAGGAATACATGAAATCCGAAAAAGCACCGAGAATATGCTGACAGACACATTCACATACATCATATTGGTACTTAGCTTCATACCGTCGATGTTCTCCTTGGTGCTTTTCAATGATATGGAACATCATACTTATATTATTGCATATCTGCTGCTGTGTCCAATCGTTATTTTATTGTCCTTCCGGAGTATATACAGATACGGATTAAGAAACCGTTGAAACCATAAGCTACCAACTCGGTTTATATGCAAGAAAATCATACCAATACACAAAAGACAAAAGAGCCGTTCATGTACAGACTCTTCAGATACATACTGACAACAGCTATTTCAGTGTTCATGCTTTATGGAGTGTGGTTGCTGTTCCGATGTTTTGTGTCCGACTATTTCACCATTCCCACAGGGTCTATGGAACCGACACTGAAGCCGGGAGACAGAGTTGTCGTGAACAAGTTGCTTGCCGGTGCGAGAATATATACAGACTTCAACTTCAATCCGAAAGGAGGAGAGCTGAAAAGCAGGAGGACAAAAGGGCTGAGGAGTGTCCGGCATAATGATGTGGTGGTGTTCAATTTTCCTCATCACGACTGGAAAATCAGTTTTGTCATAAACAATGTGTATTGCAAACGCATAGTGGCAGTGCCGGGAGACAGTCTGAGTATTGTTGACGGACATTATGTGAACAGTAACTACGAGGGGGGGTACTGGGAGTGGAAGCGGCACAGAACCGGCTGGAAGAAACTCCCGACTCGATGCTGTGGTCTCCTGCCTTGGCTACAATTCCTTTTGACGAACACTTTCTGTGGAACATACATCGTTTCGGTCCCATGTACATGCCACGCAAAGGCGACGTGATGAAGATTACGGCAAACGAGGCGAGACTGTATCAGATTTTTTTGGAATGGGAGTTGGAGAAGAAAGTGGATTATGACTGGGATAAGGGTACGGCATACGCTGACGGAGAACCTCTGACAAGACACCAATGGAAGCATGGGTATTACTTCATGGCGGGGGACAATGTGATGGACTCCAATGATTCTCGCTATTGGGGACCTGTACCGGAGGAATATATTGTAGGGATTGTTCAATATATCATACGTAAGGACAGAGAGATAATCAGACTGAATTGAGTTTGAATAATAGTCAGGCATACCGATAATAATAACAAATAATAAACTCAGAAAAAAGATGAAAAATAGAAGTAAATTCATAACACAAGCCGTCATGAAAAATCTGATATACGGAATGGCGCCACTCATGCTGCCTGTATGTTTCAGCTCTTGTGCGGAAGGATATGACAAAAGGATGATGCAGGTTGTGGAAGACTGGCAGGGGAAAGAGGTACACCTTCCGGAGAATAGTGTATTCACCGTTCAAGGAGAAGACACGGTGAATATGGACATCAGCATCGGTAAATACAATCATAAGGTGCTGGTATATGTCGATTCCTCCGGATGTACAGGGTGTCGTTTGCAGCTACGCGCATGGAAACAGTTCATTGCAGAGGTTGATTCCCTTGTAGAAGACTCCGTGCAGTTCCTTTTCTATCTTACCCCGAAGAACATAGAAGAGGCACGCTACATCACCCTCCAAGAGGATTTCACCCATCCTATGTGTATTGACACAAGCAACAGGATAGACCGTCTGAACCACTTTCCAGAGGAGGACATGTTTCATGTGTTCTTGCTCGACGGAGAAAACAGGGTGACGGTGATTGGCAATCCGGTACGTAATAATGCCGTCCGCTCCATGTTCATAAAAACGATGGGCGGAGGCGACAGTGAAAATAAACAGTGACAAACAAAAGACAGGGGCAAAGAACTCGAAAATGACAGATTCTCAGATTTCTTGTTTTCTGCCTCTCTACAAAGAAAGGAGGTGACAGAAAGGAATAAAGGAGTGATAATTTAATGAGAATAATTAAAATTAAAGGTGAACTGCCTGTACCTGTAAAACCGGCGGAAAAATAATAAATAACAAAAACAAATAATTAAATTATGGAAAAGAATTTCATGAAGATTGCATTGGCAATAGCAGTAGTCGCTACAGGAAGTTATGGAAGTTATAAAGCTTATAATATGTATGCAACCACAAATATAGAGGATTCATTATTAATGGAAAATGTAGAGGCTTTAAGCCAATGGTCAGAAGGCAATTTTACATCTGACGGATATGCATGTGTACACACACATTGTTATAGTAGTTATGGACTTTCCACAGGAAAATGTTATGCAACGGCATGGAAAGGTGGAAGCTATAAAACTTATCATTCTCATCTTGCGAAAGAATGTTGTAGCTATAAATAAACCATTTGATAACCACATTAATATGAAAGCATCCATTGCAATCACATTTTTATCAGCACTGCCCCTTTTCTGCGGCTGTAATCAAGAATCTTTTTCGGGAACGAAGATAGACATTGCCTACTTTGACAAGACATCCGTCTTTCCTGATGAGACTCAAAAGAAGAAGGTCTTGAAGTCCGTGTATATACACGGTCAAGAATTTCTGGCAGAACCTAAGGATTTGTGCTTCGAAGATACATTGTGCTATATTCTGGATGTCAACCTCTCCGTGTCATGCGTCAATCTGAATAGCGGTGAGATTATAAGACAGATACATACAATAGGAAATGGTCATCATGAATATATCATGCCGCAGGCATTGTGCTCTTACGGAGGATTTGTATATCTGCTGGATATAGCCAAAAGAAATATCATCAAATATGACAGGATGCTCACTCCCATATCAAGTTTCACAACTGATTATACAGCTTGGGACTTTATAAAGACGGACAGCGGCTTCCTTTTCCTGTCACTAACGGACAATCAAGGGACGGAAATCGTGTATAGTGATGAGGACGGGAAAAAGGCTTGTTCTTTTGCTGCATCTGACATTCTCCTTGACAGCACACTGGGAAGCAAAAGCTTTACCCGGAACAAAAAGGGTGAGATATATCTTAAAAATCCGTTTGAAGATGACATATACCGATGGAATAAAGAACTTCTTAAACCGGAACTTGCATATAGGATAGACTATAGCAGCCACGGCATTTCTCAAACATTGAAGAAGGGCAGCGACATTTTGTTCTCGGACAAATATCACACAGATACATTTTTCGCTTCCGAAAACGGAATATTCTTCAGTTACATAAATGCAGACAGTCGCTTTTATGCCTCCTACAATAACCGCAAAGACCGTATGAATGCAGGGGCAGTAAGCCCTTCCCCTGATAATATACCGTTCTATCCACGCTGGCAACATGGAGATTTGTTGGTAGGTATCATGCCATGCGAAGAGCCAGAACCGGAAAATACGACTCTGCGGAATGATTCGTGTCAAGCTGTTTTAATGTTGTTTGACATGAATGATATGCTGAATCAGGAAGCAATAATAAAGTCGTGAATGACAAAAAGGAAAGGTGAACTGCCTGTACCTGTAAAACAGGCGGAAAAAAATAACAAGAAATATTATGAGAAAAATTATAAGTGCAGCTTGTATTGTTGCCGCATTATTGAGTGGATATGGTATATACCATACATCAAACGATACTAATATAGACAGTGTAGTGCTGGAGAATATAGAGGCTTTGGCTAACGGTGAAAATAGTCCGACATCATCTTGGTTTCAGTATATGGATTATACCCGTCCTTGTAAAGGAAACGGTATGAAGATGTATTGTTCTAAAAATGGTTATAGTTCATCTTGCACATATCATTGTGGTAAAAAAGTTTATTAACGTGCAAAAGATATTTATATGACCTTCTTAGTTTTATAATAATATAACTCAAAAAACAAAAGAGTCCTTTGGACACTTTCTGTACAAATGGACTCTTCTATTTATAGAAAATATATGAAAAGAATAGTTATAATATGCTTTATATCCATACTTGTCTTTTCCTGTAACAAGAGGAACGACAGATTGGCAGACTATAAATTTGACAAGGACAATGCCGTGGATATATCACAAATCAAGATAGAGCCGGAGATAGACATTGCACTGGAAACAACGGAATCCGCCATATCACCCTCATACGCAAATCTGTGCATGGACAAAGACAACTTTTTCCTTTATGCACAGAATACGATTATAAGATATGACAGAGAAGGTCATCCGGTCAATAAAATAGGATCTCTCGGGCATGGAAAAGGTGAATTTATTGAGGTGAACGACATCTTTGTGAATGAAAACGACAAAACCGTAGAGGTTCTGGCTCCGGGAGCCGTTTATACATACGACTATTCCGGTAAGTTCATTGCCAAAAAGGCCGTAGGAATAGAAGCAGTTTCGTTTGTATGCAATAACGGGAAATATTGGTTCTCAACAGAACATAACCGATTCGACACATTTGCACTGTTCCGGACAAACAAAAATTTCGATATAGAAGAGAAGTTTCTTGACGCAGAATACGGAATCCCTATAAAGGAGAACAACTTCGGCAAGGGGACAGTACTGACATACAAGGAAAGTTTCATACATGACATCTACAGGATAGAACAGGATAATCTTGTTTTGACCTACAGATTGGAATTTACTGATTTAGAGATACCTTCCAACCTGTTCAAAGGTGAAGTAGAGGAGATAATGAATAAGATGAACCAAAACAATTATGCCGTAGTCCATTGTTTTCTGGAAAATGAGAATTATATCTACATGCTGGTGGACGAGTACATGAAAGACGAGGAAATAAATGCCTATCACTGGATAATCAACAAAACCGCCAACAAGGATATGATTATTAAATTGGACAACAGCGCATTGGAGTCGTTTCATTATAATCCACAAATTCTGACAGAACAGAATATAGTCTATTTCGTAGGATATCCGACAGAAAATGAAGACGTAAATGAAAATCCACATATTACAGGTATAGACTTATCAAAAATCATTTAGCAGTTAAAAAGCAAATTAAAGGTGAACTGCCTGTACCTGTAAAACCGGCGGAAAAATAATAAAAAAAACATTATGAAAAGGTTATAAGTTCGGCTTATGTGGCTGCCACATTATTGAGTGAATATGGTATATACATCAAACGATTTACATTTAATATTAATCCAATGAAACACATTACAAAACTTACACTATTGTCTTTGACTGCTGCATTTTGCAGCTGCACCGAGACCGGCACTGTTGATAAGGAGTATATGGCACTGGAGAATGTCAAATATATAAATGACATACCCACATCCTATACACTGAAAGCAGCGGAGGGGAAAGTGCTGAATCTGCCGATTGTACACATTGAGGATTTTGCCATCTCAGACAGCCTCTTCATTGCATCTACCGGGAAAGACGATGGACTCATTGATATTCTGAACTTGAAAGACCAGACAGTACGGTGCTCAATTCTGAGAAAGGGAAATGCACGCTATGAATTTATGTATTCCATCGGCATCACATTAGAAGTCTCTCTTATGCACCGCGACGACACACTGTATGCCTATATCTGCAACTCTCCGATTGGCAAGCTCTACAAAGTCAATATCAACAAATGCTTGGAGTCCTCACACACCGACATCACGGAGGTGTTTGAGGAATGCAAGCTGCCCAGAGATGCCTTCTGGACAAGAATGCTCAATGACACTCTGCTGGTCACAAGAAGTCTGGAAGATATGCAGACTGCCCAGATACGTAAGCTTATGAATGCCAAAGGGGATGTTGTCCCTTCTCCGGTCATGGACACACTCAACCGGTTCAAGATTCCTGCCAAAGAAAATTTCAATATAATGTCCACCCTGATTGCGGTTTCCCCGGACAGCCCTGTGTGTGTGGAGGCACCGCTCGGCATGAACTACATCAATGTCTATAATCCTTTGGAGTCAACAGGATATACACTATGTATCGGGAAGAAAATGGACAAGCTGAGTGATATTCTGAGGACAGAGAGAAAAGACCGCAGGTATATGTTTGCAGATGCAAGGTCTTACCACTTCGGATTTGCAGTATTGGTGTTTGACATTGACGAAATGACATTCCAGATGAACAAGAAGTTCACTCCCTCCATACTTCTGTTTGACTGGCAGGGGAACTCTTTGGGAAAGATTGATTCGGATTTCAAGTTCAACAATTTTGATATTGATGAACGTAACAGGAATCTGTATGTATTGAACGAAGACAACTTGCCTGTGGTATTTCATCTGGACAGTGTGCTGAAGTAAAAGTGGTCTTTTTATAGCAAAGTGAATCTTTTCCCGTTTATAAGGATATTGGGAGCATCTATATAAGTTCCCAATATTCCTGCAACAATGACAAATAATAAAAAGTATGAGATACTTTTTCAAGAAAAATCAATACCCGGGACAATGAAGTCTTTAATATTTTATGGCATCTTAATTTGTCTTGGCATATATTCGTGTACAACGAATCAAGGAAACAACGAAGACAATATACATTTTAAGTTGACTAAAGAAATTACAGCATCAGACTCTATTGAAATTGAGAAGGTTTACAATATATTTAATCCTGTATATATTGTGTCTTCCAATGATTCAATCTGGATTGTTGTGGGTGATGAAACCTCCGAAATGGTCTATTTGCTTGACCGTTCAGGAAAGTATGAAGCCAAGGGAATCAGGCTCGGGAAAGGGCCGAATGAAGTGCTGGAAATAAATTCTATACATCATGTTGCCGGTCGCACAGTGGTTTATGATGCCCGCAAAGGTGAACTCTCCGGAGTGTTCCGTGCCGACAGCAGCCTCTTCCTTGTTCCTCTTGCTTCCCGGTTGCGCTTGCAGGACGATGCCTTTATGCTTCCGGACGGAAAAGTGCTGTCAATGCCCGTCATGGGAGGATACAGCTATGCCCTACTCGACAAGGACGGAAATGTCATCGACTCTCTCGATTACTATCCCCCAAAACCGGACGGTGTCACGGAACAGGCTCACTCTTTGGCTTGTACAGGGACAGCCGCACTTATGTCTAAACATGGACGGTTTGCACGTACACTTGCCTACGACGGTGCAATAGACTTCTTTAGTCTGGACAAATCTCTGCTGAAACATATATCGCGTCAGGAGGAGTTCGGCATGGACTATTCTGTTATAGATGCAGGACAGCCTGTTCCTACATTTTCAGAGACTACACGGATGGGATATTGGTCACTGACAGCTTCCGATGATGTGTTCTATGCTCTATTTTCTGATGAACCGGCATTAGAAGGCTCAGACTGTTATCGTGAAATCCATGCGTTCACCTCAGAAGGTGCTCTGCTATGCAAATATCTACCGAATCATGAACTGTCAAGTATAGCAGTCAGACCGGACAATTCAACACTCTATGGCATAGGGATTTCCGACAATGAATCCGTAGTATTATATGTCTATGATCTAAGTGATAACGATTGAAAATATGGGCACAAGAACTCGAGAATGACAAAGTGTCGGACTTCGTTGTTTTTGTGCCCTTTTCCAAAAAAGAAAGATGGTAACAGAAAGGAATAAAGGAGTGATAATTCAATGAGAATAATTAACTTAATTTTTGCCGACAAAATGAAAATATCTGTGCAGAGAGAAATAAAAAATAGTGCAAAGAGGAATGGAAAACAGTGTGAAGAAAACTCTAATCAGCACTGCCGTTTTTATAATCGGCAGTGCAGTTTACATAATCAGCAGTGCCGTTTTTATAATCGGCAGTGCCGATTAAAGTTTTCTGCGTACTGTTTTTAGTTTTTCTCTGCATATACAATATGTTTTCAGGGCATTGTCCGGATATAATTAAGGTGAACTGTCTGTACCTGTAAAACAGGCGGAAAAATAACAAAAACAAATAATTAAATTATGAAAAAGAATTTCATGAAGATTGCATTGGCAATAGCAGTAGTCGCTACAGGAAGTTATGGAAGTTATAAAGCTTATAACATGTATGCAACCACAAATATAGAGGATTCATTGTTAATAGAGAATTTGGAGGCTTTGGCTCAATCAGCAGAACAGCCAGAATTAGACTGTAGATACGCCAAAAATCTAATTTGTATATCTCTTCACCCGACCAATCCAAAGTTAGATAAAGAGAAAAAAAATGCAACATGGAATTAATAGCATACAAACTGATTTGAAGAGTCAGCATTTTTATTAAAGTTTTATTCAGCATTAAAGTAATTACTCAGATATTCGAATAACTCCAATCAAATGGTAGTCAGCCTCTAATGTTTTACGACCTATTAATCCTAAGATTAAATTCATTAGAGCGGATTGTTTGAAATCCCTATCACCCTATAATAAGATATTCTGTGTACTGAGTAATTACTTGATATAGGACTTACCTCATTTCACATACATAAAAAAATGTAAATTGAACAAACTTTATAAAACTATGCAAAATAATAAGATATTTATCTACATTACCTTTATGGCACTCTTGTTTGTAAGTTGCAATGCCAATAAATCCGATATCAATGACATTGATAATTGTGTCGGAATATATGATTATGACAGTATTCCCATTGAATACAAAGGAATGATTTCCGGGATTGGCATTTATGAGAATACACTTGTAATCAAACTTGAAGAAAGCAAATACCAATATATGTTTATCGACAAGAATACGGGAGGCTTCAAAGCTGAATGGGGAAGTATTGGAAAAGGTAAAGATGAGTTCCTTGATTTTGGAAATAATTTTGTAATTAATGACTCTTCATTGGTCTTTATGGATGCCAACACAAATAAATTTGTCTCTGTATCGCTTGCAGATATTATCCAACATCATGATACGGTTTCCATCTGCAAAGAGGAATATCCTTATACCGAAGACTTTCGCCCCAGTTCATTTACAATCCTTCCAAACGGCACAAAAATAGCTTTGGGATTTTTTTCAGAAGGACGATTTGGAGTGCTTGACAATAAGAATAAAATAATGGACTTTACTGCAGAATATCCTTTTGATACAGATGATGTTCCCAATATCTACAAAGGAACTGTCTTTCAAGGGAAAATTGCATCCTACAGTCATCATTTTGCAATCTATACAGTCTTGTCAGACATTCTTGAAATATATCAGTTCAGGAATGATGAGATAAAAAAATATTTGTCAGTGACTTCAAACATATACCAAAAGTGACAGAACGACTTGGGAGATATTGCATTGAACACAGAAACTGTCTTGGCGGAATAAACGGGATGAGTGTGAACAAAGATTATATATTCCTCCTCTTTTCCGGGCAGAGCTATAATAACTATGCAGAAAAAGGTTACACATCAAATGAAATCCTGTGTTATAATTGGACGGGAGACAAAGTCAAAAAATACCAACTTCCTTTTGATGTATTATATTTTTGTGTAGATTGTGAAAGAATTTACTGCATCGGAGAAGTCAAAGATTATTATGTCTGCTATATTTTCAAAATATGAAGAAGCCTACCATAATTTTATCCAATGTAAAGTTTTCATACATATATCCTTTTCTCTGCACCGATGTATAAAAATAAAGGTGAACTGCCTATACCTGTAAAACTGGCGGAAAAATAATAAATAATTAAAAACAATAAAGAACAATGGATACAAACAAGAAATACTCCACTCTGTCATTGGCTATGAGTATGCTGCTTGTTGCCGCTCTGACTGTATTGAGTGCGATGCCCACAGAAGTTCGGTGGTCGGAAGCCGATGTCCTGCTGGCAGAAGGTATGCCTTTCCTTTGTCTGTCTGCTGCCATAGTCATATTCATCGGCTTATGGAAGCACAGCCGAAATGCCACATGGACAGACATAGCCATTTTTGCATGGATGCTATACTATATAGGAAGAGTATGGTTGGGAGCAGAATATGCTTGTAGCACAGATGTGTTGAAAACGGCATGTATGTTTATCCTGTATTTTGTATCGCGATGTCTGTTCTCACAAGGCAGGATGCCTCAAATCGGGATGCTGTCCGCATTTCTGCTTTTAGGAATTTATGAAGCCGGAAGCGGTATATGGCAGATGTTTTTCCATACAAGCCGACACTACAGATACATGATGACCGGCTCGTTCCAGAATCCGGGTCCCTACTCTGCCTGCCTGATGACCACAGCTGTGATATGTCTGGCATGGTATAGGGATGAATCGAACAAGAAGATACAACGATATATATTACTGCTGCTATTGCTTCCGTGTGTGTTGCTTCCTGCCACCATGAGCCGTGCTGCCATCGTGTCGGGAGGAATCATTGCCATTTGGCTCTATCGTCAGAAACTGCGAAGCATGAGCTTGGCGGCGAAAGCACTTGTCACGGTGGGTGTAGTAACCGCATTCATCCTGCTCTATCTCTTCAAACAAGGTTCTGCCGACGGCAGACTGCTCACATGGGCGGCTTCTTTAAGTTCATGGCGGCACAACGTATGGTCGGGAGCGGGCATAGGAGGTTTTCATCATGCCTGTGCAGAAGGGATAGCCCAAATGTACGGAGAGAATCCGAAACTGGTATGGTTTGAGTCCGGAGGTGTAACCGACTACGCATTCAATGATTTGCTGAAGATTCTTGTCGAACAAGGCATAGTCGGTGCGCTGTTGTGTATTGCCACAATGGTGACAGGTATGCAGAATCTGTATCGCCAAAGCAGACCGATGTTCTATGGAGCACTATCCTTGTTGCTTTTTTCCATGTTCTCCTATCCGTTTGAACTGTTTACTTACAGAACATCCGTTGTCATGCTGGCGGCATGGAGTGCGTCCAAAGGCAGTAAATCTCCCCTTAAAATAAACAAATATACAGCATCTGTTTTCCTCCTCTCACTGGCGGCATTCTCTTGGTTTGTCAGAAATGAGACAAAAAGAAGGAGCAAGGCGGACATGAATATGCGTTTTATCTCCGGCATATACCACCAAACATTTATAAAAGACTATTATGAACTGTTACCTATGGAGCTGGACAACACCAGATTCCTGTTCGATTTCGGCAAAACATTACGAGAGGCAGAACGATACAATGACAGCAATGCTATTCTGCGACAAGGGACATCCATCAGCAATGACCCGATGTTTTACATACTTATGGGGAACAACTACAGGGACATGCAGCAGAACAGCTATGCAGAAACAGCCTATCTGAAAGCATTCGCCATCATGCCCAACAGGATATACCCGTTATATCAGCTTATGATGATGTACCATGACAATGGAGAAACGGCTAAGGCGAAGGATGCAGCACAGAGAATCATGCGCATGAAGCCCAAGATACGGAGCCGTGCTACAGACGAGATGAAAGAAAAAGCCAAAGCCATTGTCGGCTCGATATAAGAAGCAGTTTCAATAAAAACATCTACTATACCATTAAACTATATCAAAAAGCATTGAAATACATGGGAAAGTTACAATAAAGTTTTAATTATGACGAAATCGGAGAAGGAAATCATGTTTTTTATTTACTTTTGTAAAGTATAACTTTAATCATTATTATGTCATTTCACATCAAACACAAGCGATTATATGGAGCAGTCTATTTGCTGTTTGCAATTGCCGCCCCATCCCAATCTCAGCAAATCACATTATCCGATGCCATAAAGATTGCGCAAGAAAATGCTTACGATGCGCAACGGGCAAGATTCTCTTTTCTTGCCAGCTATTGGACATACCGCTCATTCAGAGCAGAACTGTTGCCGGCTGTAAATCTCAATGGCAATCTGGCAAATTTCGACCATTCCATTGTGGCTGCCCGGAGCTATGAGGACGGACGAATTGCATACGTCGATAACAACTCCATGTCGAACAATTTTACTTTGTCGTTAGACCAGAAAATTGCTTCGACCGGAGGTGTGGTTTCATTGCAGTCGTATCTGTACAGACTGGACCAGTTCACCTACAATGAGAAGACATACAATTCGCAGCCTTTACGAATAAGCTATACACAGCCTCTCCGCTCTTTCAACTCTTTGAAATGGGAGCAAAAGACTGTGCCGGTAGAATATCAGATAGCGCAAAAAGAATATATTTCAGCCATGTCAGATGTCACGTTACAAGTAACAGAGCTTTTCTTCAATGTGTTGTCCGCACAGTCTGATTACACACAAAGCGTATCTACCTTCCGAGACAGGGAAGCACTGTTTGAGATAGCCAAGAAAAGGCTCGACTTGGGCATGACCACCAAGAGCGAAGTGCTGCAACTGGAACTCTCTCTGCTGAATGCCAAAGTGGCTGTAGATAACAACAAGCTTGAACTGGACGACCGTATGTACCAATTCTTTTCCTATATGAGGGTCACGGACTACGAAAATGCAAAGTTGGTGCCGCCATACACTATCCCCAATATTCTGCTGGACATGGATGAAGTGTTGCAAAAGGCGATTGCCAATTCGTCCCACACACTGGAACAGAAACTGCAAATGCTGGAAGCGGAGAGAACTTTAGCTCAGGCAAAAGCTAATCGGGGAATACAAATCACATTAAGCGGAGAAATAGGGTTCACACAGACCGGTTCGACATTCAAAGACGCATACAGCCGATTACGAGACAACGAGATTGTGGGACTGACATTCTCGCTGCCGATTTTCGACTGGGGAGTAAGCCGAGGCAAAATAAAAATGGCGCAAGCACAGATGGAAGTGACACGCACTAAACTGGAACAATCGCATCTGGACTATATGCAGGCACTTAGAAAGAGGGTCATGCAGTTCAATGTCATGCCTTCACAATGCCGTGACGCCTTGCGCGCCCGGGAAATTGCAGAAGAGCGTTATAAGATTACCCGTAAGCGGTTTGAAACAGGAGCCATATCTGTGACAGACTTGAATACGGCTCAACAGGAACTTGAGTCAGCGCAATCGCAATATATCAACCAATTGCAAACATTTTGGACAGACTATTATACTCTGCAAAAGTCAACCCTGTACGACTGGGTTCGACACGCAGATATTGAAGTGGATTTTGAAACATTAATAAAGAAATAAACCATGTATCGGAATTTTATATATATCGCCTGTTCTTTCGCGCTCTTGGCAATGATGTCATCATGCAAGGAAAATGAGAAAAACGCTCCTGAAGTTTCTGAACAGGAACAGACCATCGTAGAAGTAGATACCCTGTCATTGCATTCACAGGTTTTCTATAAGCAACTGTTGTGTAACGGAAAACTGACAGCCATCCGTAAAGCTGACTTACAATGTCCTAAGCAGGGGGAAATATTACAAAGCGTGTCGGTCAAGAACGGTGACTATGTAACGAAAGGAACATTGTTGGCCACTATTGACATACAAGACAAGATGGCAGAACTGGAAAAGGCGAAACACGACTTGGAACGCGCCAAGGTGGAGCTGCAAGACAAACTTATCGGATTAGGATATGACGAGAACCTCAGCAAGATACCTGCTGATGTGCTGCATCGCGCAGAAATCACATCCGGATATTATTCCACTAAGTTCCAACTGGAAACGGCGCAGAAAGCAATAGAAGACTGCCGCCTGTATGCTCCTTTTGACGGAAAGATTGCCAATCTGGAAGCACGTGCCCATCAAGCCGGCTCCAAGTTCTGCACACTTATCGACGACTCCTTTTTTGAAGTGGATTTTAAGATACTGGAAGCCGAACTGCTGTTTGTCAAAGAAGGACAGACGGTGAGAATATCTCCTTTTATCAGCGAGAAAGAGGCTTATAACGGAATCATCACAGAAATCAATCCGACCATTGACGAGAAAGGTATGGTCAAGGTGAAAGCAAGAATCAAGAATACGTCTTCTACGCTGATGGACGGGATGAATGTGCGTATCATTGTGGAAAATGCTGTTCCGGACATGTTTGTTGTGCCGAAAGAATCGGTTGTGGAACGAGACGGTTATCACGTAATCTTTTTATATGATTCCAAAACGAACCGCGCTGTGTGGACTTATGTGGATATAGTTTACAGCAATCTGAGTAGTTTTGCCATTACCGGATGCGCCGGGAAAGAGACGGAGATTCACGAAGGGGATATTGTCATCACTTCCGGAAATCTGAATTTGGCAGACGAGACAGAGGTAAGAATCAGTAACAAATAAATTGACATCAAAGATAACACAATGTTACGAACACTTATACATCGTCCTATTGCTCTCACGATGGTGCTGATAGCGATTACGGTTGTCGGTATTCTGTCACTGACATATATTCCGGTATCGCTGATGCCGGAGATTGATATTCCAAGAATCACAGTGCAAATGTCCAATCCCGGTGCTTCTGTAAGCAAGGTGGAACAACAGATGGTGACACCTATGCGCAACCAGCTTTCACAAGTGGCGGGACTGAAGGACATTGAAACAATGTCCCGGATGGATGCCGGT
Source organism: Prevotellaceae bacterium (assembly GCA_021204165.1). Taxonomy (GTDB): domain Bacteria; phylum Bacteroidota; class Bacteroidia; order Bacteroidales; family Bacteroidaceae; genus RGIG8745. The sequence goes on along the minus strand of JAJPZU010000046.1, from coordinate 7,770 downwards.
ACCATCACGCTTTATTTTGAACCGGGCACAAATATGGACTTGCTCTTCATCGACGTGAACGAGAAGATAGACCGTGCCATGAACTCCATGCCTAAAGACATGGACAGACCGAAGGTGATGAAGGCAAGTGCAATGGACATTCCGGCTTTCTATGTCAACATTACAGGCGGAGCAATTGAACAGACATCACGTCTTGCGCTCAATGTGATTGTCAAGCGCATTGAACAACTGCCGCAAACGGCAATGGTCGATTACAGCGGCACTGTCGGTACGGAGATACAATGTGTGCCGGATATGAGCAAGCTCGAATCTCTTGGATTGACGACCTATGCCATAGAGAATGCCATCAGTGACAACAACATTGTGCTTGAAGCTCTCAGTGTGCGCGACGGCATTTACCGATATAGCATTCATTTCGATTCGCAGATTCTGAATAAAGAGGACATAGAAAACATTTACATCAGTCATGAAGGAAGGATTCTGCAATTGAAAGATGTGTGTGAAATCGTGGAGAAGCCGGCTGTGCGAAATGGTATCGTGAGAAGTGACGGAGACGATGCCATCACTTTGGCGGTCATCAAGCAGAACGACGCGCAAATGTCCGATTTGCAGGAAAGCATGGACAAGCTTCTGCAAGAGTTGCACAAAGACTATCCGGACATTAAATTCCAAATTACACGAGACCAGACCCAATTGCTGACATATTCCATCAGCAATCTGGAGTGGAACCTGCTGCTTGGCGCATTGCTTGCCTGCGCCATTCTCTTTATCTTCAACGGCGGATGGCGAATACCGCTACTCATCATCATTTCCATACCATTGTCTTTGATTCTGACATTGTTAAGTTTCTACTTGCTACATATCTCCATCAATGTCATATCTCTTTCCGGACTTATCTTAGGAGTCGGCATGATTGTTGACAATGCCATTATTGTGATTGACAATATCAAGCAGAGAGAAGATGTCATATCAGGAACAAAAGAAGTGTTCATGCCTATGCTCAGTTCTGTACTGACGACATGCTCTGTATTCATACCGTTGATATTCCTTAGCGGAACAGCCGGCGCACTCTTTTACGATCAGGCTATGGGAGTGGCAATAGCCTTGTTTGCTTCTCTTGTTGTCGCATCATTGGTAGTTCCGGTATATTACTATACATTATTTAAAAAGCAAACGCACAACCGGAATGCTCAAACCGGCAAGGCGGAAAGGCTGCTCTTGAAAGGATATGAGCCGGCAATGCGCTGGACACTTCGGAACCCTAAATATTGCACATCCTTCTTATTGCTGACCATAATTCTCATTGTGGCTCTTTTCCCTATAATAAAGAAAGAGCGGATGCCGTACATCGAACAGAATGACGCACTGATGATTATAGACTGGAATGCCGGCATTTCAGCAGAAGAGAACGACCGGAGAGTGCAAGAATTGCTGAACATGGCAGGTGCCGATATTGAGACAACCACATCAATGGTAGGCGCACAAGAGTTCATCCTTTCTCACACCAAGGATATCACGAACAGCGAGGCAATAGTTTATCTCAAGGCACATTCAAAGGAAAGTCTGGATTCTGTCCAAACGTCCATCAGCCAATACACAGAGAAGCATTATCCGAAAGCCAGAGTGGAGTTCGGTATTGCAGGTAATATCTATGACATCATTTTTCAGACGGACAGGCCGGATTTGGAAATCCATCTCAGAAAGGCAGAAGGCGGACGACCGTCTGTGGCTGAAGCAAGAAGATGGGCAGACAGTCTCAAACAGAAGTTCCCGAACATCGGCATACAACCGGTGACGACGGAAGAGAACTTACAATATGTGGCAGATCCGCAGCAACTGGCATATTATCATGTATCCTATCAGCAACTGTATCGCCAACTGAAAGAATTGGTGGGCAGTAGCAAGATATATGAAATCGCCAACGGAACGCAGCATACACCTGTCATCATCGGACAAGACAACAGGGATGCCGATGTCGTCATGCAACAGTTCATCACCAACAACGAGGGTATTAATATTCCTTTGTCTTACCTTGTCGAGCCGCAAAGAATAGAGAACTTCAAGCGGCTCAATGCAAACGGAGAGGGAGAATATTTTCCTATAAAGATAGAACATGCAACGGACAAGGACATCAAAAGCATCATGGCATATTGCAATCAACTGTCATACGGAAAGCCATCTTCCGCCAGCCGAGAAACAAAATGTTCTTTTCATGGCAACTACTTTGACTCCAGAGAGATGATTCAGGAACTCATCATGGTGCTTCTGGTCGCCATACTGCTGCTTTATTTTATCCTTGCAGCACAATTCGAGAGTCTTCTACAGCCCGCCATTATCCTGACAGAAATCATCGTGGACGTCAGTATAGTCATGCTGATATTGTGGATAGCCGGTGAATCGCTTAATATCATGTCGATGATTGGTCTTGTGGCCATGAGTGGTATCATTATCAATGACTCTATATTGAAAGTAGATACCATCAATCATCTGCAACGTTCCGGCACTCCTCTGATTAAATCCATCATGATTGCCGGACACCGACGGCTTAAACCTATTGTGATGACTTCGCTCACCACCATATTGGCAATCATTCCTTTCCTACATAAGAGCGACATGGGTTCGGCAATGCAATATCCGCTCTCACTCACTTTGGTCATAGGTATGACAGTCGGAACATTGGTCAGTTTGTTTTTTGTCCCTTTCCTGTACTATCTGATTTATAGAAAACAATCTCGAGTAAAATGAAACATTCATTCTCCATACTGCTCACAATGTGCATACTGATGATTGTCGGTATTGCACTTGTACCGCGTCTCGACATTGCCGACAAGCCCCTACCCCGTCAAGGAAAGACTCTGACAATATCGTACAGCTGGCACGGTGCATCTGCAAAAGTGATAGAACAGAATGTAACCTCGCGCATTGAAGGTGTGGTAAGTTCTGTGAACGGGGTCGAATCCGTCGAATCCGTTTCCTATTTCGGTTCGGGGAGCATCACCATACAGCTGAAAAAGCAAGCGTCTGTGTCGAATGTGAAGTTTGAAATCGCTTCGCTGCTTCGCCAGATACGCGACAAACTGCCTAAAGACATGTCATATCCGGTATTGTCCGGCGGCGAAGTCATCACTGAAAAGCTGAGAGACGAGAAGAAAAGACCTTTGCTATGCTACCATATCCACGCAGAAATGCCGGATTATGAGATACGCAATAAAGCGGAACGAGAACTGAAGCCTCTGCTGGAACATCTGGACGGTATCAGCAGCGTAGATATATCCGGAGGCACGGAGCAATATATGGAAGTTTCATACGATGCCGCACAGCTGTCCCTGTACGGACTGACATCATCCGACATGGAAGAAGCCATACGCAGCTTTCTTGGAAGGAATGACATTGTAGGCGATGTAATGCACACTGATGAGAACGGCGAACATGCCCGCATCGCCCTATTCCTTTGTATAGACGGAGACATGTCCTCACTGGAGTCTATTCCCGTAAAGACTATTGACGACAAGATTGTTTACCTGAATAATCTTGCCACATGCACATACAAAGAACATGCTCCTGACAGCTATTACCGTGTAAACGGAATGAACACCGTCTATATGAACATTTCCGTAGAAGAAGATGCTTATATCGGCAGACTGGCAGACGAAATACAGCATGTCCTTGCGGAATATGAAGAAAAAGAAAGGGAAACGGCAGGAAAGACCGCCCTCACCCTCATGATGACCTACAACAGAGCGGACGAACAGCTGGCGGAATTTAAGACACTGATTGCGCGGAGTGGCATGTCATTGCTTCTCCTTCTGCTTTTTGTCTATTTGTGCCGACGCGACTTGAAATATCTGAGCATCATCACAATCACTCTGCTTGCCAATATCCTGACGGCTGTAATACTATACCGACTGTTCAACATGCGGCTACATCCGTTCTCTATGGCCGGCATTACTGTCTCATTGGGACTGATTATTGACTCAACCATCGTCATGGTGGATCATTACAGCTACTACCGCAACTATAAAGCGTTTCATGGAATCTTGGGAGCCATGCTGACCACCATAGGCTCGCTCGTCATCATACTGTGGCTGCCTGAATATCTGAAAGCAGACCTTTACGACTTCTCATGGATGGTGATTATCAATCTGACTGTGGCATTGCTGATAGCCGCCTTGTTCGCACCGGCACTGGTGGAGCAGATGCACTATACAAGCAGGCAAATCGGCAAACCGCACAATCTAAAGGTCATCAGCGGATGGAATAATTTATATGTAAAATATGTCCGGTTCGTGCAGCACTCTGTATGGCGGTGGATATTCATCACAATCACAGCGGGAATATTCGCATGGTCTCTCTACCTGTTTGTACGTACATTGAACAGCTACACTTATTCTCCTGCACAGGAAGAAATGAAACTCCATATCAGAGGAGAAATGCCTCTGGGGGGCACAGCCAAACAATTGAACGAGAAGGTGGAGACTGTAGAAGCGTTTCTGTCCCGGTTCAAGGAAATCAAAAGATATGAAACACACATAGGTCGCTGGGGAGCAACCGTCACCGTAGAGTTCAAGCCGGAATACCTTCACACAAGCTTCCCCTATCTGCTTGAGAATAAGGTAATCGGCAGACTGATTACAATTGGCGGAGCCGACTGGAGCACTTACGGTGTGAGCAGCCGCGGATTCAGCAATTCGCTGAACTTGCAATACAGGGCGAACAGCATTGAGATTGCAGGATATGATTATAACCGTCTCTATCGGTTTGCAGAAGAGATAAGCCAGAAACTGAAAGAAAACAGCCGAGTAACAGACATCATCATAGAGACACCCGGGCATGAGCATCAGGAAGACGAATTGTATATGGAGTATGACAAACAGATGCTTGCTGCCGACAGCGTAAATGTCAATGACATATATCGTTCTTTGTCGAGCATACTGGCAGAACATTATATGGGCAGATACGAAACCAAAGGACGCAAGACTGACATTATTCTGCGCCCGAAACAATATGAAGATTTCGACCTTTGGCAGCTGGACAATTCATTCATTAAGTCTGGCAATCATGATATAAGAGTCTCAGACTTTATGACAATAAACCGCCGTGAAGCCAAAAACTGCATACCTCGCAAGAATCAGGAATATATCCTCAAAGTGGCTTTCAACGTGTTAGGCTCGTACAACTATACAAGCAAATACATCAAAAATATAGTTGCAGAGTTCAACCACAGATTTCCGGTAGGATTCCGGTGTATCAACCGCAACTACGGATGGTATGAAGACAACGGAACACAATATTGGCTGATAGGACTTGTTGTAGTGATAATCTTCTTTATATGCACAATCCTGTTTGAAAACCTTTATCAGGCACTGGTCATCATTCTGCTGATTCCGTTCTCATTGACAGGCATGTTTCTGACCTACCACTTCAGCAATACAGAATTTGGTACAGGCGGATTTGCCGCAATGGTCTTGCTCTGCGGACTGACCGTCAATGCAGGCATATATCTGATGAATGAGTATAACCACAACGGCAGGATTTTCATTAAGGCATACAATCACAAGATTGTCCCTATACTTCTGACTGTCTCTTCCACAGTCTTGGGACTTCTGCCTTTCCTTATGGACGGTCAGAAGGAACGCTTTTGGTTCTCCTTCGCCATAGGTTCCATCAGTGGTCTGTTATCCTCTGTCATCGTGCTTGTCTTCGTATTCCCTGCCTTTCTGAAGAAGGATAAGAAGCAGACTAAAATTATTTCAAAATAAAATATATTATTCTTTCATCTTCTAATATTTTGTTTGCCCAAAGTCACAAGCGTGCAATACAACAAGCCCTGATACCATGAAACCGGTTCAGGACTTGTTGCTTTTATAGGAGTTTGTAGATAAATCAGAATAACTTTGTTAAATCCATTTTGAGGAAGTCTTGTGCAGAAATACCTCCGTCACCAACAATAAAAGATATGGCGGGATTGAAAAGTTCTCTGAATTTCTCCAAACCATTAGTGCTTTTTTCTGCATTGCTTTTGATTTCTATTGCAACTACAGACCTGTTCTTACGGAGAATGAAATCCACTTCATCATTGCGTTCCCGCCAGTAAAACACCTCAAAACGATGGATAAATGCCTGACTTACGAGATAGGAACCAATTCCGGACTCAAAGATATGTCCCCATGCTTTACGGTCGGTAATGGCTTGCTCAAAAGTAGAACCACTATAAATCATTTTCAGGGCATTGTTGTACACCTGCAATTTAGGAATACTTGCTTTACGCCTTGCCGGGTCTATACTGTACTTCTGTAAACCGCACAACATTCCACTTTCACTGAGTAGATTAATATATCCGGCAAGAGTAGCCGTATTTCCTGCATCCTGTAACACACCAAGCATCTTATTGAGTGATAGCAACTCTCCGGAATATGCCGCACCAAGTTCAAATGTCTGTTTCAACAATGCAGGTTTGCTGATAGGTGTATCCATCAGGATATCCTTGTTGATTGTAGCCTCTATTATTGCAGACTGGATGTATTGCTGAAAACGCTCCTCATCATCAATAAGTGAAGCAGCACCGGGATAGCTCCCGAAGAATATATACTGTTCAAGAGACAAACCGAAGGCTTCATTCATCTCTGTATAACTCCAATGGCTCATTCGTATTTCCTCAAATCGTCCAGCCAAGGATTCGGACAATCCTTTCTCGAGTAAGACACGACTACTCCCAAGCAACAGAACTTTGATGTTGATGTCGTTAAAAGAGTCGTTGTCCCATTCTTTTTTTACAGCTTCACTCCAATTGGCAATTTTCTGAATCTCGTCTATCACAAGGACTACGCTTTCCCAGCCGTTACTCTTCTTTAGACTACGGACTGCAGACCAACAGTCCGAAATCCATGCACTATTCGTAGCCGGGACGTTGTCTGCTGAGTAGAATTGGAACGGTGCATCCACATCTTTCAGCACTTGTTTCACAACGGTTGATTTACCAATCTGACGCGCCCCCATAACGACCTGAATGAACTTTCTTGGCTCTTCAAGTCTATTCTTAATTATCTGATATTCTGCCCTTTTATACATTACCTTACATTTTACGCAGTGGATTGCGTATTTTTACGCACTGCAAAGATAATAAATTATCTTCAATTATATTCTTAAAAAGGCGACCGTGAAGCTACAAAAAAATCGGTGACATACAGCCAATATTTCCGTTTACAGACTACGACCTGATTAATGAGTACAATCACAACGGCAGGATTTTCATTAAGGCATACAATCACAAGATTGTCCCTATACTTCTGACTGTCTCTTCCACAGTCTTGGGACTTCTGCCTTTCCTTATGGACGGTCAGAAGGAACGCTTTTGGTTCTCCTTCGCCATAGGTTCCATCAGTGGTCTGTTATCCTCTGTCATCGTGCTTGTCTTCGTATTCCCTGCCTTTCTGAAGAAGGATAAGAAGCAGACTAAGAAGCTGTTTTAAATTTATTTTCGAGTAATTATTATAAACCGTCTTTCGGTAATTTAGAAAGCCTTCTTGGTCGTTTTCTCTAAGGCTCGTCGGTCACACAGCCAATATACCTCACCTTGAAAAGACTATGAGAAAGATTCTGACGCTAACACCAGCATTGTAACTTCAGAGGGATGTTCTCGACAGACTCCTCATGTGTGACTTATATATATTAGCAGGTGTATTCGACAGACTCCTAATATGTTGTGCGAGTGCTTTGTGGGTGTATTTGACAGACTCCTCCGTCGCTACGCGCCACCTCCCCTAACTTAGG
>JAJPZU010000190.1 GCA_021204165.1 Prevotellaceae bacterium | reverse complement strand
TTGACGCGTGCCAGAGGGCTTGGAATTTTAACATTTGATAAAATCAAAAAGTAAGTATTCAAGCACAACAATCGACAAAACGGAAGCAGAACAATAAATTCGAATTCATTTTGTCAAAACAGAGCATACCTCAAAAAAGCGATGTCAAAAATTTTTTATGGGACCTTAAAAACAAATGGCAATAATGTATAAATTCTCAACAAACGGCAGAAATTATTTACGTAATCTAAGAAGCTGTTTTAAATTTATTACGATAAATTATTATAGACCTTCTTTCGGTAATTTAGAGGGTCTTTTTGGTTGTTTTCTCCAAGTCTCGTCGGTCACATAGCCCGCTATGCTCCCTCCTCAACTTGAGAAAACAACTCAAAAATACCTCTCGAAATTACCCGAAAATAAATTTAAAACAGCTTCTAAATTTTGTTTAGCCAAATCCACCGCTTCACTAATACCAAGTTGCTGAAACTTCCGGTATAACTGTTCAATCTCTTGCCAAACACCCTGTTCCATTGACTTTTATTTACTTGGATTTATTTCTTTTCAAGGTAGTGTATTTGTATTGCGTAGCAAAAAAATAATAACTTACTACTATATTTTCCACTGTTCCGTTTTCAGCGCACTGTTTTTAACTCCTCTCCACGTTTTTTTATTTTATCGGCAATTTAAGCTTGAGGCAAAACTTGAAACCTTTGTTTTTCAATACTTTATTTTATAACAAAGAGGTAATAAAGAATCTTCTCTTTTATCTTGAAGCAAAATGACAATAATATAGGTTTGTATTTTATTCACACAGAAACATTCAACAAGCTTCCATGTCAATAAAATACAAACCTACACAAAGTTGCAATAAATCAAAAATAAAAATGCCCTTCCGGTCGCTGTGGTATAGATTCAGCAAGTTTCTTTATACAACAGCCATACCTCCTCCTTTAGCTGCAAGCATCTTTATCCATATCTAAAAAACAGTCTATCGCCCTATGCAGAAGTACTCAATGCCATATTCATGCATCTCCTGAGGGTCATAGATATTTCTACCGTCAATGACAAGCGGCTTGTTCATTTCCTTTGCAATGACTCCCCATGAAGGCAGACGGAAGCACTTCCACTCTGTCAGCAACAGAAGAGCGTCAGCATTCAGGGCAGCATCATACATGTCTGTGGCATACTCCACAGTGTCGCCTATTCTGCGGCGACATTCATCCATAGCCACCGGGTCATATACTTTCACCTTGCAGCCCGCCTCAAGCAGCAGTTTGATTGTCACAAGTGATGTGGCTTCGCGCATATCGTCTGTTTCCGCCTTGAATGCCAGTCCCCAAAGGCAAACCTGCTTGCCGCTGAGTTCGCCTCCATAAAACTTCGACAGCTTTTCAAAAAGTATGCTCTTCTGCTTCTCATTGACATCTTCCACTGCTTTCAGCACTTTCATGTCGTATCCCTGCTGCTCGGCAGTCTTTATCAACGCTTTCACATCTTTCGGGAAGCAAGAGCCTCCGTAGCCGCATCCCGGATAAAGGAACTTTGAACCGATGCGTGAGTCTGACCCGATACCTTTCCTCACCATATTGACATCAGCCCCCACAAGTTCGCAAAGGTTGGCTATATCGTTCATGAAAGAAATACGAGTGGCAAGCATGGAGTTGGCTGCATATTTTATCATTTCCGCACTTGGAATATCTGTAAAGATAACCCTGAAGTTGTTGAGAAGGAACGGACGGTAAAGCTTTGTCATAAGATTGCGCGCTCTTTCGCTCTCCACTCCCACCACAACACGGTCGGGAGACATGAAGTCCTTTATGGCTGCACCTTCTTTCAGAAACTCAGGATTTGAAGCCACGTCAAACTCAATCTGCACTCCTCGTTTGTCAAGTTCTTCCTGAATGACAGCCTTTACTTTCCGGGCTGTGCCGACAGGGACTGTTGACTTTGTGCCCAAGACCAGATATTTGTTCATGTGCTGTCCCACAGTACGCGCTACTTGCAGCACATAGCTGAGGTCGGCAGAGCCGTCTTCGTCAGGAGGAGTACCTACCGCACTGAACACTATGTCCACATCATCAAGCACAGAAGCAAGGTCTGTCGTGAATTTCAAACGTCCCTCACGGTGGTTGCGGAGCACCATTTCATCGAGTTCAGGTTCGTAGATAGGAATTTCCCCCCGTAACAGTGCATTGATTTTCTCCTCATTGACATCTACACACGTAACGTCCACTCCCATTTCGGAAAAACACGTTCCGCTCACGAGGCCTACATACCCCGTTCCTACAATAGCTATATTCATAATGGTATTATATTTCTTTTATTGAATGCAAACTTACGAAAAATCATGTAACTTTCATTAAAAAGACCTACCTTTATACCCAAAATCCATAAATTAATATTATATGAACAAACAAACATTTCTTTTTGCATTTTTTGCAGCAGCGACATCAGTCTTTGCACAAAAGGCTGAAATCAGCAGTCCGGACGCACGGCTAAAACTAAGTTTTGATATTGAAGGAGGGACTCCTTCATATTCGGTTACCTACGATGGAAAAGCAGTTCTTGACCCTTCTCCTATCGGATTCACATCCAATATTGGAGATTTCTCTAAATCCATGACATTTAAAGAAAAGTCGGAAAAAAAGATTGACAATCATTATACACTCAACCGCTCTAAAGTGGCAGATGTACATTATGTCGCTAACGAACTGCAAGTGAAAATGAAGAATGCCGAAGGCAAAGAAATGTCTGTTGTCTTCCGTGTGTCAGACAACGACATTGCTTTCCGTTATGAAATCCCTAAACAGGGAGAAACAGGCAGCATAAGGATTGAGAGCGAAGCCACTTCATTTGATTTTCCTTCGCACACCACCACATTCATCTGTCCGCAGAGTGATGCCATGATTGGATGGAAGCGAACCAAACCAAGCTACGAGGAGGAGTACAAAGCAGAGGCACCGATGACGGACAAGTCGCAGTATGGTCATGGATACACATTCCCATGTCTTTACCATGTCGGTGACGAAGCGTGGGTGCTTGTCAGCGAAACAGGAGTAGGCAGCCGCTATTGCGGTTCTCATCTCAGCGACATGACAGGAGACGGACGATACACCATCGCATTTCCGATGGCAGAAGAGAACAACGGCAACGGTACTGTGGCACCGGCTTTTGCCCTTCCGGGAGCGACACCGTGGCGAACAATCACAGTCGGAACCACGCTTAAACCGATTGTCGAGACCACTGCACCGTGGGATAATGTGTCTCCACTTTACGAAACAGAACATGACTACAAGTATGGACGCGGCACATGGAGCTGGATTGTATGGCAGGACAACAGCATCAACTACGATGATCAGGTTAAATTCGTTGACCTTGCAAATGCGATGGGATATGAGTATGTGCTTATCGACAACTGGTGGGACACCAATATCGGACGCAAGCGCATGGAAGACCTTGTGAAGTATGCCCATTCCAAGAACGTGGATGTATTCTTGTGGTACAGCTCAAGCGGCTACTGGAATGATATTGTACAAGGACCTATCAACTGCATGGACAATCCGATTATCCGTAAACAGCAGATGCGCTGGATGAAACAGATAGGTGTGAAAGGTATTAAAGTCGATTTCTTCGGTGGAGACAAACAGGAGACCATGCGTCTCTATGAAGCCATCCTCAGCGATGCGGACGACAACGGGCTGATGGTCATTTTCCACGGATGTACATTGCCAAGAGGTTGGGAACGCATGTATCCCAACTATGTGGGAAGCGAAGCCGTTCTTGCATCAGAAAACATGGTGTTTGAACAGAAGTTCTGCGACAATGCTGCTTTCAATGCCACACTTCATCCGTTCATCCGCAACGCTGTCGGATGTATGGAATTTGGCGGATGCTTCATGAACCGCCACCTTGCAAAGGGAAATAAAGGCGGCAAGACACGCAAAACAACCGATGTAGGCGAACTTGCCACCTGCATTCTTTTCCAAAATCCGATTCAGAACTTCGCCTTAACTCCGGAAAATCTTAATCCGGTGGAGGAGAACGGTGCTCCTGCCGTGTCAATGGATTTTCTCAAGACCGTACCAACCACATGGGACGAGACAGTCTTCATTGATGGTTATCCCGGCAAATACGTGGTACTTGCCCGCCGTTGCGGTTCGCAGTGGTACATTGCCGGAGTAAACGCATTGAAGTCACCTCTCACCCTTCGTCTTAATCTTCCGATGCTGACAAAGGGCGGAAATGTCACAGTATATAGTGACAACAAGAAAGACCGTGAGCCGATGAAGTCGGAAATGAAAGTGAAGAAGCCTGAATCGGTGACTGTCACCATGCAGCCTGACGGCGGTGTGATTATTGTCGGCAACTGATAAATATTGTACTATATAAAAAGGTGGATGAACAGATTGCTTGTACAACAATTTGTTCATCCACCTTTTTTCAGTTGCCATGTTTATTTCACCATCACCTTATGGTCTGTATCGCGGATTAAAGTACTTAAAACTATAACTACCGGCATCCTGCATTGCTTTTTCAATGAGCAGTAATTCCAAGTTTCTGCCTCTATAGGATTCTTCAATGTAGAGTGCCACCAACAAGGGATATAGATTCATTTTGGAATTGAGGTCATTGGAAACAAGTCCTGCACAGCCTACAATGGTCGCAAAGATATTATCTTCATCATGCGATTATTTGTTGGCTTATGTTTGTTGATTACAGTATATTCGACAGAATCAAAAACGTATTTATTGGCTGTCAGCTTCCAATTCCTTTTCAATCTCTTCAATCGTTGGTAAACTGCCCCGGAAGTCTTTCGGTAGGGCCTGTCCCAATTCATAGTCAGAGATACCTATGGGCTTCTGAATGTCACGCAAGGCATATTCCGCTTTGATGCGGTCTTTGCTTTTACAAAGGAGTAATCCGATAGTTCGGTTATCTCCCTCACGACAAAGAATGTCATCCACAGCAGAGCAGTAGAAATTCAGTTTACCGATATATTCCGGCATAAACTCCGTATCTTTCAATTCGATTACCAAATAGCGGTGTAGAAACGCATTGTACATCAGTATGTCAATGTAGTAATCATCGCCAGACACCTCTATATGATATTGTCGCCCCATGAAAGCAAAGCCTGCACCCATTTCCACGAGGAATTTCTCCACGTGCTTGACCAAACCGATTTCCACATCACGCTCATTGTATTGGTCGGTAAAAGTCAGTATATCGAATATATACGGGTCTTTAAGCATGGCTTTCACATTGTTTGCTTCCGGAACAGGCAAGGTTTCTGTGAAGTTGTTTGCCAATGCCCCATGCTTGCCGTAATCGTCAAGTTTGATGGCTTCTTGCAAATAGCGTGTTGTCCAATGATTGGTGATACATTGTATCATATACCAATAACGAGCACGAATGTCTTTAACTTGCTTCATCAACACAAGATTGTGCGTCCAATGCAGATGTTTTACAGGAAGCATGAAATTATATTCATCTAATTGCGAAATCACTGATTTCGTAATTGAAGAATCAGCATCTTTCACCATCGTAAGTTCCTGATTATATTCATTGAAGAACTGTAGCATATATTGCATATTGCGCACAGTGAAACCCTTTATCTCGGAATAATCGTTCTTCAAATCCACTGATAACCGTTGCAAAGTTTTCTTGCCCCAGCCATCGGTATCTTGGCTGTGCTGTAACATTTCGCCAATGTCCCAATACATCCGTAACATTTCCTCGTTGGCTGCATAAATCACTCTTTGCTGGGCAACCTGAACCCTTTGCTTGATTTTACGAAGTAATGTCGCATAACCACGAAAATTATCCGTCAAGTTATCAACGACTTGTATGTTTGTATTCTTTGCCATACTTTTCTTTTATTCGTTGGCAAAGGTACGATATTTTGTCGGATATTCGTCCAATCCATTATCATTTGTAGATTCAGTTTACATGCCGTACTGCAATGCATCAATAACCAACTACACAGAAAGAGGCGAGGGAATGAAAAAAGGGAATCTATTATTTTGGAGGGAGTGCAGTCTTCCGCTTGCCCTATTTATTCCTACTTAAAATTCGTCCTCTCTGAAATAAAAATCAATGGTATGTGTAATAGGTTCTCGAATCAAGAAATCTTGTTTGAGTTGATTTTTTCTACTATTTCGTCAGTCGTTTGTTTCCGTTGCCGGATGCTGTATTAAGCCAAGCCGATGAATGGGGAAAGGTTTTGGGACTGTTTTACTCTCCAAAAGAGGAAGAAACTGCCCAAACGGTTTACCGCTTGACCTTTCCATATTTAATAAGGCTGGGCTACCTTTGCATCCGACATAGGGGGATATACGACTGTCTGATTTAAGTGAGCTTCATTAAGCCATATTTCCCGGGAGCGTATTCTTTAACTAACCAGTGATACTTTATGTAGTCTAATGGTTCATTGGTTATGCAGCATTTATCAGTCCATCCATTATATCGCCATTGTGCTATAACTGATAAGGGAGCAGCTTGACAGTAGGCTGTCCATTTGTAATTGTTCATTCCGTATGCTGCGGCTAAATCCACTCGATTTTCGGCTGAACGAAACTGTTCGTATAGACCATTTTCAATGTCATGCATGATTTTCGACATGAGTTCGTATGCATCATCCTCTGTGATTTTGTTGGAATAAAGTTCTTGTAAGATGTTCCTGACTGGCATATTAGTCGATGAGATGTTTTTGCAAATATAACCCACAACATATTCTATCGGAGTTTGCAACTCAATATCATTGTTTTCAACCAATTCCTCAATAGAAGATTTTATCATTTCCCAAAGTTCGGACGATTCGTATTCCATGTATGGATGCCTCATATTTTTTGAGTTTTTGTCATTTTTCGTCTGTTTGTACATAGATAAGAGTATCAAGTTTATCCAATCCGGAAATCGGCTCATTTGAATATTTGCAAAATTCGGTTGTGCTCGGGATTTGAGCAGGTAAAAAATATGATGTTATTTCTCCTGCAATATCGCTTAACATCTCTCTATTTTATTCGATTGGAACAGAATCAAGATGTTGCCTAATCTCTGCCATTTGGTCAGAATATAGCCGTCCAAATGGATATGCTCGTAGTCGTATTCCGTAACTCCACATTTTAATTCTGCGATTATTTTCTCTGCAAAGTTTTCTTTGGATAGATTGTGGTAATATCTTTTTAATCCTCGTTTTTTCATTTCTCACCTCCTTTTCCCCATTGTGTCAGGAGTCTTTTTGTTCGTAATACTATTCCGGGATTATCGCTGTTATTTACTATGCGCGAAGCGGTATCAAGTGCTTCTTTAGGCAATACTCCTTTGAACAACCGTGCAGCCCAATACATAGATTCTTCGTATGCATCCATTCCGTCCACGCACATCAAACTCTCCATTGTCTCAGTCTCATTGTTGGCGACAAGCCACTTTGCAATGTTTTCTATATCCCATTGGCTGTTGGTCTGTTCTTTCTTGTCGCCATTGGTTACTGCTGCAAAATATGTAACTATTTCAGCAACTTTCTATCCCCATTGATGTCGCTTTCCAATACACTCATCTGATGGATAGCTATTTGGTTGAGCTTTATAAGACGCTCACTTTGCAACATACCCTGTTCAATGAATACGGCATTCAGGTTTTCCATATTCGACAGACAGATTAACTCATTGATAGTAGCATAATCCCGAATATTTCCTTTCAAGTCGGGATTGGCCTCTCTCCATTGTTTTGCAGTCATACCAAACATAGCAACATTGAGTACATCGGCTTCATTGGCATAAATGATGCCCGCTTGTTTAGGCGTTACTTCTGCCGGAATAAGATTCTGTTTGATTGCATCGGTGTGTATGCGGTAGTTTATTTTCGACAGTTCCCGTTTGGCAGACCACCCCAACAAGTGTTGCTCCTCTGTTTTAAGCCGCTGAAACTCCTTGACTATGTAGATTTTGAATTCGGGACTTATCCACATGGCAAACTCAAAGGCTATATCCTTGTGAGCGTATGTGCCTCCGTATCGTCCGGCTTTTGCTTGTACACTAATCGCATTTGTGCGAGCCACAAACTCCTTGACACTTATTTTGAAGCTGTTTAATCCGGACTGATTTCTAATTGTGGCGAATTCGCCATAATTAAAATCGGGATTATAAACCTTTTCCCAAATACCGATGTATTCAAGGGTATTACGATTACGCAGCCAGTCGGTTATGAAAAAATCTCCGTCTTTGGCACGCAACATATCAGTCAGACAGATATAATCCTCTCCATCAACCTTTATAACATTGACTTCGGTATTTTGAACTGTTATCTTTGCCATACGCATTTGATACTTTATTTCGTTTACAAAGTTACTCTTTTTACTCGGTTGTATGTCAAAATTTTACGATTATCATCAGTACATATATCATTATTAATTATCTCCTCATGAAAAGCCTTTTTTCTGTTGTTGGTCATAATGACCTTCTACCACATTATCAACCTCCCGTCTGGCTTTAATTTGCTCCCGACTATCCAAATTTCCCTTTTGCTTGGCTGTGGAATACAAGAAATCTCCTGCCGACCGATGTGATTGTTCATCTTCTCCAAACAGGTCAAAGGCACTCTTTTTCACTATTCTTATGATTATAATACTTCGTTAAATTTACATGAATTTTAGCAAGTTCGATCTGAAACTGAACAGAACTTTTAATAATAAACTTATCAAAGAACCATTTGGCATAGTGGCTGGAGCCGCTTAGCCAATATGTTGATTTTTTAACGGACTATTAATGACAAATATCGTACTATATAAAAAGGTGGATGAACAGATTGATTATACAACAGTCCATCCACCTTTTTTCGGCTGCCATAGTTATTTCACCATCACCTTACGTACTGTACCATCAGAATAGCAAACCACATTGACTCCTCGCTGAGGAGTGTCATACTTGCATCCATTCATGTTATAATAGGTCACAGGCAGTGCATTCTCTGCTCCTATATTACCTATGTCCACAGTCTCAGCATCCATTCCGACAATCCGAGAGAACACATCGGCATAGTTTGTACCCTCATAAACAGGCTTCATGTTTTCAGGAACATAGAGTAAACAGTCTGATTTTATCTCTTTGAACGGACATGCACCATTTGCTGCAAGTAGAACATTCTCCATATTATATATATAGACGTATGTAAGCCTACTACATTTCAAGAATGCAGACTCTCCAATATTCATCACAGAACTCGGAATCTTAACAGAGTACAGGTTCATACAATTATAGAATGCAAACTTTCCGATGCTTGTCACAGAATTTGGAATTTCTACAGAGTACAGGTTCATACAGCCCGCAAACGCAGACTCTCCGATGCTTGTCACAGAACCCGGAATCTTTATATTCTTTAATCTGCTACAAAAAAGAACGCAGATTCGCCAATGCTTGTCACCGATTTCGGAATATTTACAGAAGTCAGGACACTGCATCCATAAAAAGCCTCTTTCCCAATACTTGTCACAGAACCCGGAATATCAATAGAAGTTAAGGCTTCACAAGAGTGAAAAACACTGCGTTCAATACTTGTCACGGAATTTGGAATCTTTATAGTCTTCAAACTGCTACAGCCGGAGAATGCTGACTCTCCAATGCTTGTCACTGAGTTTGGAATTTCTACAGCTGTCAGATTGCTGCAACCATAGAACGCATAGTTTCCAATGCTTGTCACCGAATTCGGAATATCCACAGAGGTCAGACTACCGGGACATGCCACAAGTTTTGTGATTCTTTTGTCATATAGAACATTTTCGACAGATGTAAATGCCGTGTTTCCTGAATTGACATTTATAGCCTTTAAACTACTACATCCAATAAACGCATAATCTCCAATATTCGTTACCGACCTCGGAATATCTATAGAAATTAAGGCTTTACAGTCCATGAAAGCACCATGTCCAATACTTGTCACAGAACTTGGAATCTTTATGGTATTTAAACTGCCACATGGGTAGAACGCACTTTCTTCAATGCTCGTCACCGAATTCGGTATATCCACAGAGGTCAGACCATCGCAATTGTTGAAAGCCCATTTTCCAATACACGTCACCGAATTCGGAATATCTACAGAGGTCAAACCACCGGGACATGCCACAAGTTTTGTGATTCCTTTATCATATAGAACACCTCCAACAGATGTGAATGCAGGGTTTCCGGAATGAACATCTATAGCCTTTAAACTGCTGCAACTACCAAATGCTAAAGTCCCGATACTTGTTACTGAACTCGGAATATTTATTGAGTTGAGACCACTACAATGCGAGAACGCACCAGACCCTATGTTTATCACAGGCTCAGGAATCTCTACAGAAATCAGGCTGCTACACCCAAAAAGCGCATTGTTTCCAATACTTGTCACAGAACCCGGAATCTTTATAGAAGTTAGGTTGCTGCACCCATAGAATGTCATACGATCTATGCTCTTTACTTCATAGTTATCACCTTCATAGTCCACCGAAGCCGGAATAGAAACATCCCCTGTATATTTTCCACCCCCTCTTGTTACACTTGCCGTCTTATTTTCCTTATCCAAATTATAGTAAATGCCGCCCACTTCAGCATCGTAAGCATATATGTTTGCAGACATAAGAATTGTCAAAACAAGTGTAAGTATTTTTTGTATGTAATTGTTTGTCATAAAATCAATATAAGAGAAAGGCATACAACCATTCTTTTCGCCTGTCTATCATCAGGGGGACTGCCCAATGACCTCATCCGCCATAAGCACAGAACAAACCATGTCCTATATGTATGGACATTAAATCTATTTGCTTTCAGAGATAGGATGTATTCAATTAGAAAGCAGAACTCCCCCCCCCAATGTTTTATATTTTCATTACCAAGTCGATATGAACGGAAACACCTCCCATTATTAATCATTTCATTTTAAATTAACTCTAACCTGCGGAATGCAGCCCCATAGACTGTCGAGTTCCCAATTATCAATCTCGTCTGTCTGTTTCTTTAACCTCCCTTTTAATTTATTATTACTGTATTGACCCAACTCTAACAACAGCAAAGATATGAAAAAACATTCGACAATGAATATTTAGTAGCAAAAAAAAGCATGGCAATAGTATTATAGCCAAAGTCTTTATTTTCAGAAGTCCGTCAACAGGAACTTGCGGAAACCATTTTTCACTATTCTTATGATTATAATAAATCATTTTAAAGCAATCTCTAATTCTCGTCTGACATAAGATCCGCCATGATACTGTCGGATACGAATATGCCTTTCCTTGTAAGCCGGAGCGAATGGGGATTGAAAGTTTCCTCCAACAATCCCGCCTGTATGTATTTTTTCGCACAATCCATGCAGTATCTAAATCGCCCGCTACCGAACACCTGTCTCAACGCATCAAGATTCACACCGTCAGAGGTGCGCAGTCCGGTCATTATACATTCATCATATCTCTGCCAATCACTCAGTTCTTCCTTTTCAGCCGAAAGTGTTCCGTCCTCCATACCTGTGATGTAGCAGGACAATGACGAGGGATTCCATTGTCTCGACTTTCCGTCAAACGAATGGGCGGCAGCCCCTATCCCGATATACGGAATGCCTTTCCAGTAACTTGAATTATGGCGGGAACGAAATCCCGGACGGCAGAAATTAGAAATCTCATAATGCTCGAATCCAGCATCCTCCAGCTTATCCATCAACATTTCATACATTGACAACGACAATTCCTCGTCAACTTCTTCCACCTTTCCTTCTTCTCTCATCCTGTACAAAGCCGTACCTTCTTCATACATCAGCGAATAGGCAGAAATATGCTGTATGTCCAAGCCAATGGCAGCAGACACATCATTCTCCCATTCCGACAGTGTTTCATTCGGGAAACCATACATCAAATCAATGCTTATATTCCCGAATCCCGCCCGCTTGGCTTCGTCCACAGCATGTGCAGCCGCCTCCGCCGTATGCCGCCTGCAAAGAAAGCGCAACCGTTCATCGCTGAATGTCTGTATGCCCATGCTCAGTCTGTTGAATCCTGCCTCCAGCAGATTGTCCAGCATACGGCTGTTCAAATCGTCCGGATTGCCTTCGATGGTTATCTCCGCCTCCCGGCTTACAGCATATATGCGATGCAGACATTTCATGACGGTCTTAATGTCATCTGCCGACAGCTGTGTAGGAGTACCTCCACCGAAATATATTGTGTCAATCGAAACCTTCTCGTTCCCCTCTGACGTATGCAGATAATTTCTCCTTGCCTCTATTTCCTTACACAAGGATTTGACATAGCGTGTTCTCTCTTCAAGTGAGGTGGTAGAAAAGAAATCACAATAAATACATCTGCTCTTACAGAATGGTATGTGTACATATATCCCTGCCATGATGTTTTATCTTGATTTATTACAAATTTTGTTTATGTAAATATTATCCTTACTGTTTTAAGCGTGCACATGCACAGACTCCTCACTATTTATTCCTTTTACGCACCCTGTCCGTCAAAATGGCATCCATATTTTCTTTTGCCCATCCAATTAAGCCGTTGATATGCGGCAACAACGAAACAGCTCTGTCTGTCAATGAATATTCCACTCTTGGCGGAACTTCTGCATACACCTTCCTCTTAACCAATCCGTCTTCTTCGAGCGTCCTCAAAGTGACAGTCAGCATTTTCTGCGAAATATCAGGAATATTTCTTTGCAAAGCATTGAAACGCATCAATTCAGACCGGCTCAATGTAAAAAGAACCAACATAGACCATTTATCACTTATACGAGCAAGTATATTCCGGATTGGGCAATCAGAATACAGCTCATTTTGAAATTCTGCTCTTACCATAATATCTTACATTCCAGTTTTACGCTACAAAAGTAACCAACTTCCCTAAAATAAGCAAGGATGGATTTCCAATCATTGATAACACTTCATTAAATCTATGTTTACAGGGGATGTAGCAGTTTGAAGACTATAAAGATTCCAAATTCCGTGACAAGTATTGAGCATAGTGTTTTTGGCTCTTAATTATATACGGACAGTGCGCTGAAAACATATTGTACGTGCAGAGAGAAACTAAAAATAGTGCGCTGAAATCTCAAATCGACTGTGTTGATTTGAGTTTTTAGCGCACTGTTTTTCACTCTTCTCTGCACTATTTTTTATTTCTCTCTGCACAGATATTTTTATT
Organism: Prevotellaceae bacterium; assembly: GCA_021204165.1. Lineage (GTDB taxonomy): Bacteria > Bacteroidota > Bacteroidia > Bacteroidales > Bacteroidaceae > RGIG8745. The sequence continues at coordinate 11,913 of JAJPZU010000190.1, read as the reverse complement.
TTATCGGCAATTTCAACTTACGAAACTTAATCAAAGAATCCACTTTAAAAGGTTCAAAAATTCATAGTTGTTCCATGTAGCATATTGATTATCAATAAAAAAAATCCCAAAAAGAACGTCAAACAGACTTTTTGAAGCAAGCTCAGCAAACAATTATCAGAACACACAAAATTATCAGAAAGGCGAGGATTCCGACCTCTCTTTCCGCAGAAACAGGCAAACCCTGCATCACGGAGAAGCGACTCCATGCCTGCTTTTCATCTTTCCACATAAAACTGTTTCTTAGTTTTTTTGAAATAAAAAACCAAAACTTTACCTTTACATGAAAAACAGGACTCTCCGTAAAAGACAAGACATAAAACGTATATCAGCCTCTGCCGGCATACATCTTTTATAAAAAGGAAAAGAGTCTGAATCCATTGCAAAAAACAGATTTCAAAAAATGATGAAATTCGTCTCTAAATTGATGATAGCAGCAGCAAGTTCGGGAAGCGGAAAAACCACCTTCACAATGGGGCTTCTCCGCGCGCTCCGAAACAGAGGACTTTCGGTACAACCCTACAAATGCGGTCCGGACTATATCGACACAAAATGGCATACGCTGGCAGCCGGAAGAGAATCCGTGAACCTCGACATCTGGATGGGCGGAAAAGAGCATGTGAAAAACCTGTTCGACATATATTCCCGGGAAGCAGAAGTTTGCGTGGCAGAAGGAGCTATGGGCATGTTCGACGGATATGACAAGGCATACGGAAGCAGTGCGGAAATTGCAGGTGTGATTGGTGCGAAGACCGTACTCGTGGTCAATGCAAAGTCGGCAGCCTACAGTGTGGCTCCGACAATATACGGATTCTGCCACTTCTGCAAGAAGTACGGCACGGAAATAGCCGGTGTCGTATTCAACCAAGTGGCTTCGGAGAACCACTTCGCCTTCTTGAAAGAAGCCTGTCAAGATGCCGGGATTGAATGTTTCGGGTATATAAAAAAGGAAAAGGACATAGAGCTGCCTTCGCGCCATCTCGGCTTGACGATAGATGAACGGTTCCGCATAGATTCTTTCATAGAAAGAGTGGCGAAAATGGTAGAGGAAACTGTGGATATAGACAGAATCATTGAGACCACAACCATGCCTGCGACGCATAAAGCACAGGACAACAGTTTACAGAATGCAAAGAAACTGCGTTTTCCCTTTTTCCCGGAGCTATGTCCGAAACGCATAGCTGTCGCCCGTGACGAAGGGTTCAATTTCACTTACCGTGCCAACATTGACTATCTGAAAGCCACAGGAGCCGACATCATCTTCTTCTCTCCATGTAAAGACGAACAGCTGCCGGAGCACACAGATTTGCTCTACCTGCCCGGAGGGTATCCGGAATTTTTCCTGAAAGAACTGGCTGCCAATGTTTCCATGAAGCAGTCTGTCCGCGAATATATAGAACAAGGAGGATATACGTATGCCGAATGCGGAGGAATGCTCTATCTATGCCGGAGTATAATCGGCATGGACAGCCAAAAGTATGAAATGGTCGGTGCGCTTGACGTGACGGGCACATTCGAAGGGATGAAGCTGCATCTTGGCTACAGAGAGCTGCAAATGCCCGCCTGCCAAGTTCATGAAGCACCGGATTCCATACGAGGACACGAATTTCACTATTCAGACATACTCATCCATGAAACAACCGACTCGTCCGTAGGCATCCAATATTCGGCTAAGGGCAAAGAAATGAAGACGAAGCTTTTCAGATACAAGAATCTCATTGCCGGATACACCCATTTTTACTGGGCAAACCGATACGCAGCCGAAAGTTGAAGAGAACAAAGAAGAAAGATGCACCGAAAATCTCCGGAACAGGGCTTTTCTTATACATAAAATTTAACGGCTTCTTAAATAAATTGACAAAACAATATATTCATATCACTATATTTTTTTAACTTTGCGAGAAAGAACAGTTCTATTGCAAAATGGACAAAAAAGAATTATTGCTTCTATAGACTTGATTTATAGTTTTAATAATAACTTCATTCTGATTTTTCAAGAACTAAAAGACATTAACTAAAAAAAATTAAAAGTTATGAAACCGACTTTATTTCTATTGGCAGCCGGCATGGGCAGCCGTTATGGTGGTTTGAAACAGCTTGACGGACTTGGTCCTAATGGCGAGACTATCATGGATTATTCCATCTATGATGCCATTCAGGCAGGCTTCGGCAAAATCGTATGGGTTATCCGTAAGGATTTTGAAGAGCAGTTCCGTACTCAGATTCTTTCTAAATATGAAGACAAGATTCCATGCGAACTGGTGTTCCAGAGCATCGACTCTCTTCCTGAAGGCTTCAAGTGCCCGGAAGGTCGTGTAAAGCCATGGGGAACAAACCATGCAGTTCTCATGGGAAAAGATGCCATCAAAGAACCTTTCTGCGTTATCAACTGTGACGACTTTTACGGACGCGATGCTTTTGCTACAATAGGAAAATTCCTCAGCGAACTTCCTGAAGGCAGCAAAAACACATACGCAATGGTTGGTTTCCGTTGCTGCAACACATTGAGTGAAAACGGTTCTGTAGCACGCGGTATATGCGAATACAACGAAAAGCATCACCTGACAGACGTGGTTGAGCGCACTGAAATCATGCGTGTTGACGGCCCTATCTGCTACAAGGACGAGGAAGGCAAATGGATTCCGGTAGAAGACAATGTACCTGTAAGTATGAACATGTGGGGCTTCACTCCTGACTATTTCGAGCACAGCGAAGCTTACTTCAAGGAGTTCCTTTCTGACCCTAAGAACATGGAAAACCTCAAGGCTGAGTTCTTCATTCCGCTCATGGTGAACAAACTTATCAACGAAGGCACATCTACTGTAGAAGTTCTCGACACTACATCTAAGTGGTTCGGTGTGACATACGCTGCCGACCGCGAAGCAACAGTAGAGCGTATCGCTAATTTGGTAAAGGAGGGAGTATATCCTGAGAAGCTGTTCTAATACAGAATAATTGACATATTATAAATCGGCGGTTGAGAATTTCAAACATGGATTCTCAACCGCCGATTTTCAAATTACAAAGTTTCCATCTCCCTTTTTACTTTCCGGGCATCCTTCTTCACATCCTCCTTAGTCTTGTCCAAGGCATCTTTTGCTTTTTCAGCACCCTTTTCCACTTTTTCGTCCACCTTGTCCGCAAAGTCCTTCGCTTCTTCTCCAATCCTGCGTGTACCCTTATCGACTTCCCGCTTAATGTCTTTCCATGCTTTCTCTACCTTGCGGGAAGCATTGTCAGCAGCCTTGTCCGCCGACTTCTTTACATGTTCCATTTTGCAGCAATCCGAACTGCATTTCTTGCATCTGTGATTACAGTCATTGCAACTGCAAGATGCCAATGTGAGACCTGCGGCACAAACTACTACCGCCATAAGAAATTTCTTCATATCCAATTCTGTTTTAGGTTAATAAACTTTTTTCTCAAGTCAATAAGATTTCTTTTTCAAGTTGATAAAACAATGAACTCAAATTCATTTCTTTTTCTTATTCTTGAACAATGAAGCAATCCACAACAAAACAACAGCTCCAACCACGGAAGAAACAAGACTCCCGAACAGATCGTTTGCATGAATGTCGAACAGATTGAAAATCCATCCTCCAAGAACACTTCCTGCGATACCGACAAGCAAATTGACAAATAGTCCGAAACCGCCTCCTCGCATAATATATCCGGCAATAGTTCCGGCTATAATTCCAATAATGATGAACCAAAGAAAAAACATAACATTATATATTTGAGAGTGAATGAATAAGCAATGCAGAGAATCAAGGACGAACCGAAAAGATTTCCTTTCTTTCTGCCGACATACTCAAAACACACCAAAAGAGAATAAGGTTCACCAAGAACCAAAGAAAGCATAAAAGACCAAGGAAAAAAGCCGAAGAAAAACGGAGGAAGAAACAGAAGGCTACAGTTGGACAGGTACATCCGCACAACTGTAGCCTCATTGAAAAATTAAAGGTTTATCTTAAAGAGCTGTTCCGAAGGCTTGAAAAAAGTCCGCCGGCAACAGACTCATTTGCTCGTTTCCACTCTTTTGGTCTTAGGTGCAGCGAGATTTCGTTTGTCAACTTGCGTCACCACCTTGGCGGCAAGACTCATAAAAGCCACACCGGTAGGAGAAGCGGGATTGAGAACGGCGGGAACACCGCTGTCGCCGGCATCGCATATACTTTGCACAAGAGGTATCTGCGCAAGCAAAGGAACATTAAGTTCCTCGGCAAGATTGGCGCACCCGTCTTTTCCGAATATATAGTATTTCTCGTCCGGATGCTCTGCCGGAGTGAACCATGCCATATTCTCTACCAGTCCGAGAATCGGCACATTAACCTTGTCGTTCAGATACATGTTGATACCCTTCCGCGCATCCGCAAGTGCCACCTGCTGCGGTGTGCTCACAATGACCGCACCGGTAATGCCAAGCGTCTGAAGCAAAGTAAGATGTATGTCACTCGTTCCGGGAGGTGTGTCGAGGATGAAATAATCCAAGTCGCCCCATACAGCCTCGCCTATCAGCTGCTTCAACGCATTTGATGCCATGCCTCCGCGCCACAACGTAGCCTGTTCGGGACTGACAAAGAAGCCTATGGACAGAAGTTTGACTCCATATTTTTCAATCGGCACAATCAAATCGCGTCCGTTGATGTTCTCAGCATACGGACGTTCATCCTCAACCTGAAACATCTTTGGTATGGAAGGACCGAAGATGTCAGTATCAAGCAATCCCACCCGATAACCTAATTTGGCAAGACCGACTGCAAGATTTGCTGTAACCGTGGATTTGCCGACACCACCCTTGCCGCTCGACACGGCAATGATATTCTTCACTCCCGGCAAAAGTTTATCCGGCTCAGGCGGAAGTTCAGTCCTTGACTTTGCATTTACCGTAACCTCCACATCTTTACCCACATACGTATGAATGGCTGTTTCAGCAGCTTTCATCACAGATTTGCGAAACGGATCGGTAGGCTTGTCAAAGATAATGGAAAAGCTCACCTTCATGCCGTCTATACGCAAATCGTCCTCCAGCATTTCAGCCTCCACGAGATTCTTTCCATTTCCCGGATACCGCACAGTGGCAAGCGCATCCGTAATAAGTTTAGGATATATTGTCATCATTTATATTGATTGATTTGAAAAATTATCAGTCCGCAACCCATATCATTGTACGGCAAAGTTACAAACTTATAAACAATTCTTAGTATCTTTGTCGGAACAAAAGTAAGATTATAATGGAAAACTATATAGTATCGGCAAGAAAATACCGCCCTTCCACATTCGACACTGTGGTAGGACAGGAATCGCTTACTACCACATTAAAGAATGCCATACATTCGGGACATCTGGCACATGCCTATCTGTTTTGCGGACCGCGAGGTGTCGGGAAAACGACATGCGCCCGAATATTCGCAAAAACCATCAACTGCCTTAACCCTACGGCGCAAGGCGAAGCATGCAATGAATGCGAATCGTGCAAGGCATTCAACGAGCAGCGTTCATACAACATCCATGAGCTTGACGCAGCATCCAACAACTCGGTCGATGACATACGGCAGTTGATAGAGCAGGTGCGCATACCGCCACAAATCGGAAAATACAAAGTGTTCATCATTGACGAGGTACACATGTTGTCAACAGCCGCATTCAACGCTTTCCTGAAGACACTTGAAGAACCTCCGCACCATGCCATATTCATCCTTGCCACGACAGAAAAGCACAAACTGCTGCCTACCATTCTGTCGCGTTGCCAGATATACGACTTCAACCGCATGAGCGTGAAAAATATCGTGGCACACCTGCGCCATGTGGCACAAAGCGAAGGCATAGAAGCGGAGGAAGAAGCTCTCGGTGTCATTGCACAGAAAGCCGACGGAGGTATGCGCGACGCGCTGTCCATTTTCGACCAAGTGGCTTCTTTCTGTAGAGGAAATATCACATACAGCAGTACAATCGCCAATCTGAATGTGCTGGATTACGACTACTATTTCAAGCTCACAGACTATTTTCTCGGCGGCAAAGTCACAGAAGCGATACTCACTTTTGATGAGATTCTCAACAAAGGATTTGACGGGCAACACTTTATCACGGGACTTGCTTCGCACCTGCGCGACTTGCTTGTCAGCCGCGATGCGCAGACAGTCAAACTGCTTGAAACTGCCGAAGACGTAAAAAAACGATACATGGAGCAGGCGCAGCGTTGTCAGCCCAAGTTTCTGTATGCAGCCATGAAGCTATGCAACAATTGCGATCTTGCCTACAAGCAAAGCCACAACAAGCGGCTACTGGTGGAGCTGACGCTGATAGAAATAGCACAGCTCTCACAAGGCGATGATGCTCCCTCTTCCGGGCTTTGCCCTACGAAGAAGCTTAAACCCATATTCGCAGATGCAGCACAGCCGCAGCCTGCCTCGGTAAAGCCTCAACAAGGAGGCAACATTCATACCGACAAACCTAATGCCGCCGCAACTAACAATCGCGCAGATGCCAACCGCCCTGTTGCGCCAAGCACACCGGGACATCAGCCTCAACTTGCACCGACAACTCCGAAGACAACCACCGTCAGACGAGACACGGGATTCTCCATCCGACAGACTATGGCAAATGCCCTTCAGTCGGTATCGACTGCCTCCGGAGAAAAAACGACAGAGGAGAAGACACAGACGCAGACCACTGCCACCTCGACAAACCGTCCATTCGACAACAATGAGTTGCGTATTGCATGGCGGGAATTTGCCTCTTCGCTTCCGCAAGAAGACATTGCCATGGCAACCAGAATAAACAATCTTGATCCGGAGTTGCTTTCCGACGGATGTTCTTTTGAAGTGCTTGCAGACAATCCCACAGTGGAGGGACAGCTGCTCAAATTTGTTCCAAACATTGAAGAGTTTCTCCGCCATAAACTTGCCAACACGTCTGTGAAGATGTCCGTAAGACAACGGAAAGTGGAAGAAAAACGCAGGGCATACAACCGTGTCGAACAGTTTACCATGATGTGTGAACAAAACCCGGCACTGCTCAAACTCAAAGAAGAGTTCGGACTTGAACTTGGAGGATAAGAACGGATTCAGGAAATATGTTTGAACCGGAATTAGATATACAAGATGAATATCTAATTCCGGTTTATTTGTGTTCCGTTTGAACAGGTGTGCTTTTACAGACTCCTCATGTATATTTTAGTGGGGTGTTATCGACAGACCTCGCGGTGGTCGGAGGTTCATGTCCCGCCCCTCATGTATATTTAGCAGAGTGTTCTCGGCAAACTCCTCCGTTGCAAGATTCCCAATTGCTCCTATTCCGCAATTGCCCTAACTTAGGGGAGGAGCCAAGCTACCATGTTGAATCCAAAGTGGACAGGCACTTCTGTTATTATTATCAGTAATAATATCAACAGCAAGATATAAATCAGTTTTAGCCATACACGGTTAGGATATTTTTTGAAAAAAGCCAATATCATATTCATATATAGCGAAATATGGGCGACAAGCAGAACGACCAACGCACCCTGCCAATAAATAGACATCGCCCCAATCGTGCCGTCCTAATCCACACAAATGCGAACACTATGAACTATCTCCTTGATACCTGACAGCATGGCGGGAAGGAATAACAATCTTCAAGATGAATCCACTAATACCTACCAATGCCATTGCTACCAACAAGGTAAAGTCAATTATAAAATTGACCGACAGATTGTTTTTTAGCATTGCTCCACATTGTTATGACCATGACATTCATGGTGGTGTTCGTGTGTGGTACAACTTATACCGGAATCGGCAATCTTTCCATATAGATAATCCGTCGCAACATCCAAAACATTTCCAGAACAACCTCTTATTACCTTTATATGGTGGGCGGTAAGCACATTTAAGGCTCCTTGTCCCATATTTCCTGCCAGCATCACACTGACACCCAGATTTTCCAGTACTCCAGCGATATTGGACTTGCATCCGCATCCTTGAGGAGAAGGAATCGTCTCGCTATTTAGTATTTGCTTGTCTTGTCCTATGGTCAGAATCGTGTAATACTCACAATGACCAAAATGATTGTCAATGACATTTCCTCTGGTCGAGATTGCAATTTTCATCATAGTGCACCTTTTTATTAATGTCAATATTATCTATTTGTATCAGATTAACCTTGAGCGTTTGGCTCCATTTTAAGAACATTCAATGGACAGCCATCAACACAACGCCCGCATTTAATACAGTCGGGATGAAGAAATCCCTCCTCGATATGCTTGCTCTCATACGGTTTCAATTGCATAGGACATACGGCAGAACAGAGTTTACATTTAGTTGTACATCTGTCTCCGACAACAATACGACAATAGTTGTCCGGCAACTTACCACTACGAGGTGTAACCCATGACGACAGTGTCCCCATGGGACAAAACGAACACCAAGTGCGCGGTGCATAAACAAACGAGAGAATCACACCCACAATTGCGGTAACGAGTATAATCATCCAAAACACCCTACCCATGTTTCCCCAATCACCCCATGCAAAATACATCTGTATGCCGAACATGGTGAAAATAAACACCACCATAAAGATGCGGAAGCCTTTCATGCGGACAAATGCCGGAATGGGTTTATGTGGTGAATATTTCGCCAATACCCGATCGTAAAAATCACCACGGGGGCAGGCATTTCCACACCACCAACGTCCTTTACGTATTGCGAATGCAACCGGGGCAATCATGCAGATTACAGCCAAGAAACCGATTACTGGATAGAAATAGCCTGCGACAAGATACAATAGTAGTATCCAATACAGAGAAAATCCTTTTTTGGGAAAATAACGGAAAAATTGCTTCTTTGCCATGTGCGTTCTTGTTTTTTTGTTTTCGGGTACAAAAATACAAAACCGCTCACATTGACACAAATTATAAATTCAATCGCCTAATCGGTTTTATCAATCAAAGTGTTATTGGAAACTTTTTTAGCCGATTGTTGACCATTTCAATAGGGATAATGGTCTTAATCGCATCGGCAAAGATGTTCAGCAATCGCTCGCGTACAAAATTGCGATGTATCACAAAAGCTATTTCCCGCATGGGTTCAGGGTTGGTTAGCACACGCACATTTGCCTGTTGACATTTCCGAAGCAAGGGTACATGAAGCTCTGGGATAATAGCATATCCTCCGTTTTCATCAACAATTTTTATCAATGTTTCCACACTTCCGGCTTCATAAACAGCTTGTCGGTCGGCATCGTGATTGCAAAATGGGTATATGTCTCGATTGGGACAATATCCCTCCCGAAGCACCCAAACGCTTTCCAGCGGAAGTTGATCTGTTTGCAAATCCTGACTATGATAAATCAGACTATCCGGAGAGACGTATGCCATAAGCCGTTCTTGATAGACAGGTATTTCCAATAGCTCGGCATTATGAAGGGGGGGGTAGCCAACAGAGCTATATCGAGTTCTCCACGTTCCAGTTGCGAAATGAGGGTTGATACCCGTGCTTCTTCCACACGCAATTCGATGTCAGGATAATTGGCAGACAGGTATTTGAGCATTTTGGGTAATAAATAGGGTGCTACCGTAGAAGCAATTCCAAGCGATACTTTTCCGACAGATTCTCCTTTTCGTGCAGCCACAAACTCTTTCATCAATGCAGCGTTGAACACCAACTGCTTTGCACGGTTTATGATTTCGTCTCCCACAGCTGTCGGTTTCACGGGATGACTGTTACGGTCAAATATCGTCACATCAAGCTCCATCTCCAGTTTCTGCACAAGTGATGACAAGGTGGACTGTGAGACACCGCACGACTCGGCAGCTCTTGCAAAATGGCGGTATTTATCGACTGCCACGATGTATTCCATTTGTTGAAGGGTCATACTTATTCGATTTTTGTTCGATAAATTCGATGCAAAGATAGAAAAATTCTATTTTGTAGAACAGTATTGTTGCATTAACTTTGCAAGAAAAAACAAAACAATGGTACAAGTAGATAAGAATATATGTCCCCACAACCATGTTTGCCCGCTGATTAAAGCGTGTCCGGTCGGGGCTATTTCCCAGGATTCCGATGGATTCCCGGTAGTGGATTACAAACTTTGCATTGAGTGCGGTAAATGCGTGAGAAAATGTCCGATGAAGGCAATGAAGCAAACAATAAATACTTAACAGTCCATAAAATTGTATAATCTGATTTGCGCTCTAAATCAATGATAAAGATAGTAACTCTCATAGATAACCGGAAGCATTCAAAGAAGCATTCTTTGGAGGTAGAACATGGACTTTCGTTCTATATCGAAACTGACCAGAAGAAAATTTTGCTGGATGTAGGTGCATCGGACAAATTCTTTCAGAATGCAATAAAACTCGGCATAGATATAAAAGAGGTGGATAGTCTTATTTTATCTCATGCACACAGGGATCATACTGGCGGGCTTGCTTGTTTTATGCAAAACAATAAAAAAGCCAAAATATATTTATCATCAAATATCAATAGTTTAGGGTATTACTCGAATCGAAAAGGATATTTGCGGAATATTTCCATTGATTTTGAACTAATACAAAAAAACAAAGAAAGACTTGTAAAAGTGCAAGACAATATGTTTTTGACTTCTTCAATTCAGATTATTAATAAAATACCAATAAACAACGCTCTACCCAAAGCTAATAAGACATTATTTGCCGGAGATAAATTAGATTCCTTCAATCATGAAATGGCTGTATTACTGACTAATGGTGAAGATTTTATTTTATTATCTTCATGTACTCACATGGGATTGCTGAACACATTGGAGGCCTGCGGGCAAACATACCCTACAGTATTTATAGGCGGAATGCACCTGATAGATTCAGACAATACAAATCAATTTGAATCAAAGAGTGACCTATATTCAATGGGAGGTATTCTTCTTGATAAATATCCGAACTTACAAATCTATACAGGGCACTGCACTGGTAATGATGCCTTAACGGTTTTGACTAATCTCATGCCTAATCAATTACACACCTTTTATACAGGTTTTGAATGGCATTTTAATAATCACAATTATATGAGTGAATTTCAAGATAATAAATATTAATATTTTAACAAGTTTAGATTATGGACAAAAAGTATGTATGCGATGTTTGCGGATATGAATATGATCCTGCAATAGGAGATCCGAAAAACAGTATTAAACATGGAACTCCGTTTAATGAATTGCCAACAGATTGGGTATGCCCCGTGTGTGGAGCGGGTATTGACCGGTTCTCTCCGGCCGAAGAATAAATTGCGTATCAGAAACTATAAAAACAGAATTTGCAATGAAAGCTAAAAGTTTAACAAAACAAGAATTTATTGACAAGATTGCCAATTATGAAGTTTCTCCTAACGAATGGAATTTCCTTGGGAGTCGTCCGGCTCTTGTTGATTTTTATGCCACTTGGTGTGGCCCGTGTAAAATGTTAGCACCTGTGCTTGACGAACTATCTGAGGAATATGCCGGAAAAGTAGATATATATAAGGTGAACGTGGAAGAGGAAGAAGAATTGTCTGCCTTGTTCAGTATTCGCAGCGTTCCCTCCCTGCTGTTCATTCCAATGAACGGCAAGCCGCAACTGGCAGCAGGAGCTATGCCCAAAATAGAGCTTAAAAATGTTATTGAAAACATTCTATTAAACGGTAAATAGTAATTACAATTTATCATCCCGCAGACTTTACTCAGGTTTGTACATCATCTGCACCAAAATCCTCAAGATGTAAGCAAACAGATTCAGTGAGGGTGTATCAAATTGACGAGATTTGATATACCCTCTTTATTTGTGTTCCGTTTGAATAGGTGTGCTTTTACAGACTCCTCCGTGTGGGTTGAGCTGGTTGTTCTCGACAGACTCCTCCGTCGCTACCGCGCCACCTCCCCTAACTT